>CAZLJT010000212.1:0-6569 GCA_964559905.1 uncultured Aquiflexum sp. | reverse complement strand
TGAGCTTTTCCAGATAATCGATTTTAAGCTGCTTTTGACCTACAGCACGTTCCAGTTCCCTGATCCTTGATTCCTGATCCTTAAGTTTTTTGCTTGTACTCTCTTCCATTTCAACGATCCTGTAGCCTTTTTCATTAAAGGTAGAAAATTTATAAATCCATTTATAAATAGTCTGGAAATGTATCGAATGAAGACGGCTCAGCTGGAGTACACTGAAATTACCTTTTTCAAATTCAGAGACTATGGATTTCTTGAAATCATCACTGAATCTCCTGGTTTTGTTGATCGATTTTAAGTTTGCTTTCATGATATAGAGTTGAGTAAAAACGGTCAACCTATATCAGGGACATACAATCCCTCATCCTTCACCCTTCCAAAATCTACCTTCTAAAATCTTAAATCTAAGATCCCAACCTACCAAGCAATCCCATAATCTTCGCCATGATTACTTGATCCTCCCCAGAAGGTACCGTGTTTCCAATCAAACCAAATGGCATTTAGTGGACCGGAAGTCCTGTCCTGAAAATCCATTTTATAGCCACGTTTTTTCAGATCATTCCTGACCCAAGAAGGTACTTGGGAATTGAGCGTCACCGATCCGGGTTTGATTTCATGTGCTCCAAAAGAAGATTGCATTTGGTAGCTATGAATATTGGCCGCTTCTGAGGCTTCCTGAACTGTCATTCCGAATTCTACCATATTCAAAAATAACTGGAGTAAATCCTGGTCCTGAGTATCTCCGCCCTGTACTGCGAAGGATAAAAATGGCTTTCCATCTTTCAATGCCATACTGGGTGTGAGAGTAACCCTAGGCCTTTTTCCCGGTTCCAGCACATTGAATGGATTGATAATAGGATCCAAAACCCAGCTTTGCATCCGCTGACTGAGTCCCACTCCTGTATTGCCGGCAAGGACTGCAGGTATCCAACCACCAGAAGGAGTCACCGAAACAACCCACCCTTCTGCATCTGCAGTCTGGATTGAAGTAGTCCCTGATTGGAATTGTTTCAGGAAAGGATCTTCTGGGCCTGATATAGGGAGTTCAGGCTCATGATAAGCCAATGACTCATTTCTTTTTTCCAAAAGGTCCAAGAAAGGATTTTTACCGCCCTGAAAAGGATAAGGGTCTCCGGGACCTATTTTCGGATCATTTTTTTCATTTATCAATTTGGCTCTTTCCCGTGCGTATTCTTTTGAAAGCAATCCTTTCATGGGGCTTTTTGGTTCAAAATCAGGATCACCATAATAAAAATCCCTATCGGCAAAAGCCAAGCTCATGGTTTGGTAAACCGTGTTGATGTATTGTGCTGAATTATAACCCATGGCTTTGAGATCAAAATTCTCAAGGATATTTAAGCTCTGAAGAAGCGCTGGACCTTGGGTCCATTCCTGAAGTTTATACACCTCAATTCCTTTGTAATTGACTGACAAAGGTTCTTCTATTTTGACCTTCCATTTAGCCAGATCTTCCATAGTGAATAAACCACCCTGTTCCCTGGTTCCTCTTACGATTTCCTGTGCAATATCTCCTTTGTAAAATCTTTCATAGGCCGCATAGATGGCTTCTTTTCTGGATTTTCCGGCTGATAAAGCTTGTTTTTCTGCATCAACCAATTTTTTGAGCGTTTGGTATAGGTCTTCTTGCACAAAGACTTCTCCGGCGTATGGCGCCTCCCTTTCTTCACCCAAATGCGGAAGAAAAACCTTTTTGGAGTAAGGCCATTGTTTGATCAGGTCTTTTCTGTTTTCAATCATATTGGCTGTTTGGGCTTCAATGGGATAACCTTTTGCCATTTGCATAGCTGGAGCAAGCACTTGTTCCAAACTCATGGTGCCATATTCTGCCAACATGGTCATTAATCCTCCGGGAGTACCTGGGGTAGTCGCAGCCAAAGGGCCAAATTCAGGTGGGTAAGGCATATCTTTCTCCTTAAAAAATTCGACAGTAGCTCCAGTTGGTGCAATCCCCATAGCATTGATGGCGATGACCTTCCCTGTAGTTGGGTTATAAATCAAAGCTTGGGTTTCTCCGCCCCAACTCAAAACATCCCACATGGTACAAACAGCTCCAAGCATTGCACAGGCTGCATCCACAGCATTTCCACCTTGGTTGAAGATCATTGCACCTGCCGTGGCCCCTAATGGTTTACCTGTTATGGCCATCCAATGCTTCCCATGAAGTGGGGGCTTTTGAGTCTGGGCATATCCCAAATTGATCAGGGAAAATAAAATAACGAGTAAGTTGAGTTTTTTTACCATGTTAATTTTCAATTAAATCTTGGAGGATAGGGTCAAAGCCTTCAAATTGACTGTTATAATGCGTGAATATGCTAAATAAGCCTGAAGCTTCTCTGATGTTTAAATTGTTTTCTGTAACGAATAACTCCATTTCGGCTGACTTTTCACCGAATATTTTGAAGAACTGTTTTTTCTTTTTGGGGACGGTAAATATGTTTTTGTCCTGAATGAAATAATATACAAAACGTTTTACGATTTCATCATTTCTATTCCCTACCATCAAAGCTGAATTATAATTGGATTCTTTGATTGAGGCAATGGTTCTTCTTACCAAAGGTATTTTTCCGTCAACCAAAACTTCAAAAAATCCTGATATGGGAACTCCCTCTTCTTTGAAGTCCATTCCGTTTACAAAATATCTGGGGACCGTATATTTGGAATCTATCCAAACAATATTTCTAACTCTCAATCCCGGAATTATAATAGCTTCCGGTGAGTCCTCAGACCGAAGTTCGAAATTGTTGGAATTGATATTGTACCGGACAAAATATCCCTCTATGATTTCGTCATCCTTATATAGTAGGATGGATGCTTTGTTCCATTTAGTATCTAGGTAAAAATTCCCTAACAATCTTTTTGGTTCCGGAGGAATACCATACACCGAATGTCCTCCTATAAAATTTGGCCTTTTTGAAAATAACTCTGCAATATTTGTCGCACGGATTGTCTTTTGCAAAGCATCACCGGAGTTTTCTTCAAAACCAATAGGAAATAGAGTGATTCTACCCAAGTCAATATCCTCATTTACATTGATTTGTGTCTGATAGGATTGATAGCCCTCATACTGTATATTCAGTACAAATTTATTTTCATAGACATTTTCGATCAAAAAAAATCCCAACTCATTTGAAATTGCAGAAAAAGCGGTTTCTTTGATTGTTATGATGGCACCATCAATATACTCATCGTTCATTCCATTCTTTAAAACCCCCTTTATGCTGTGTTTTTGGGCATATAACTGACCTAAAATCAATGATAGACCAATACAGCACCAGATAGATTTTAAGTTAAATATTACTTGGTTTCTCAAAATGTTCTTAGTGTATGTTCAACTCATTCAATGAATAGGAATTGTTTTTATTTTGAATTATGAAACTCTTTTCCTTACATTTAATGGGTAATATAAACATTGAAAATCAATATTAGGAATAAAATAGGATGGATTTATTTTTTCTTTACTTCATGGCTGCCATTTATATTTTTGCTGGCATCATGCATTTTGTAAAGCCAAAAATGTATATCAGGATTATCCCTCCCTATTTGCCCAACCCAGTAGTCTTAAATGCCCTTTCAGGAGCTTTTGAAATTATATTGGGAATCGGTTTGTTCTTTGAAGAGACACGGTCAATTTCCGCCATTGGAATTATTCTTCTTTTGTTGGCGGTTTTCCCTGCAAATATTTATATGTACCAAAAAGGTGCTAGAGGAATACCAAAATGGGCCCTATTCCTTAGATTACCTTTACAGTTTGTTTTGATTGCCTGGGCCTATTTGTATGTTTAAATTGTACGACATTGAATTTTAATGATTTTAATTTTGAGTCAAGCCTTGTAGAGGGTCTTGACGCTATGGGTTTTACTAAGCCCACACCTATTCAGGAATCTGCTATTCCACTGATTCAGGAGGGGAAAGATCTTATTGCCTGCGCCCAAACGGGTACGGGTAAAACGGCGGCGTTTATTTTGCCAATATTGAATAAAATGGCAAAAAACAACCAATCAGGTTTGAATACGCTGATTTTGGCCCCCACACGGGAACTTGCCATTCAGATCGATCAACAGATACAGGGCTTTGCTTATTTTGTAGGGATCAGTTCCATTCCTGTGTACGGCGGTGGTGACGGATTGGCCTGGGAGCAACAAAAAAAAGCGATGGAGCATGGCGCAGAAATTATTGTGGCTACTCCGGGTCGTTTGATTGCACTCCTTGCCGGAGGTAAAATCAATTTTGATAAACTCGAACATCTGATTTTGGATGAAGCCGATAGGATGCTTGATATGGGCTTCTCAGAAGATATTCTCAAAATTGTCAACTATCTTCCCAAAGACAGACAGACGGTTTTGTTTTCCGCTACCATGCCCCCGAAAATCCGTCAGTTTTCCCGCCAACTTCTCAATAATCCCGAGGAGGTCAGCTTATCGATAGGCAAAACAGCAGAGGGTGTTACCCAAGGAGCTTATTTGGTCTATGATAGTCAAAAAGAAGCTTTGGTAAGACATATTCTTACTCAGAAGGATTATGAAGCTGTGATCATTTTTGCTTCTACAAAAGAGAAAGTCAAAAACCTTTTTAAGCTATTAAAAAAGGATTTTGAAGTTGAGGCTTTTCACTCTGATTTAGAGCAAGTTGAAAGGGAGAAGATAATGTCAAGATTTAAGAATAAATCCCTTAAGATCCTGATCGGAACAGACATTATTTCAAGAGGTATTGATGTAGTTGGAATTGAGTTGATCATCAATTATGATACGCCCAATGACCCTGAAGATTATGTTCATAGGGTCGGCCGAACAGCCAGAGCGGATAGTAAAGGTGAGGCCATCACTTTTATAAGTGATAAGGATAAATATAAATTTGTTAGAATAGAAGGATTGATTGGTATGGAAGTACAAAAGCTTCCTTTGCCTGAAGGTTTTGAAAAAGGTCCTGATTACAGAGGGGGTGGATCAAAGTCCGGAGGAACAAGAATAGGCGGGAACAAGAAAAAACCATTCAATAAGAATAAGAAAAACAAAAGGTCAAATTTTAATCAATCTGACCAAACAGCTAAAAATACTGAGGAAAGAAATGTTACAGAGCCTAAGTCTAGCCTAACTCCGAGAGAGAGTAATCCTATGACCAAGACCAAACTACCTCCAAGAGAGAATTCTTCCAAGTCAAAACCAAATCTTCCACCACGGGAAAAACCGGCTGAAGCCAAACCTTTAGAAAAAAAGAAGGACAAATCAACTCCTTTTGGAAAAAGGACTAATGTTGTGGATGAGTAACTATCACAATATCTACTGATCCTGAAGGTTTTACCCAAGGTATTACCTTTAATTCTTTAGTACAGGTTTTCATTTAAAGTTATGTTTTCAAACCGGATAGTAATATTCGAAAGCTTGTCCTGAATGAGGAACCCTGAATATCCAATTCAAATCTAAAATCTACCCTCTAATCTATTCTCTCCCAAATCCCCTCAATTGTGGAACTTAAAATCTATCAGATTGACGCTTTTGCCAATCATGTTTTTGAAGGTAATCCCGCCGCGGTAGTGCCTTTGGATGCCTGGTTGGATGATGCTTTACTTCAAAAAATTGCATTGGAAAACAACCTTTCAGAGACCGCTTTTTTTGTGAAAGAGGGAAATAGATATGCATTGCGATGGTTTACACCAACCACAGAAGTGGATTTATGTGGCCACGCGACATTGGCAGCAGCCCATACAATTTTCAAATATTTGGGGCATGATGGAAATGAATTGTTGTTTTTCTCTCATCGATCAGGTCTTTTGAAAGTCACTAAAGATGGTGAAATGCTGACTTTGGATTTCCCTAAAGACGATGTGATTTCGGTTGAAATGGAGAATTTTCTTTTGGCACCTTTTCTACAAAAACCGATTGAGGCATTTAAAGGAAAAACTGATTATGTCTTATTGTTTCCTGATGAGGATCAGATCCAACATCTGGAATTTGACCTTCAATTGATTTCTCAGATTCCATGCAGGGGGGTAATTGTGACAGCCAAAGGGGATAAGGTCGATTTTGTTTCCCGGTTTTTTGGTCCCAGGGTAGGAGTTCCGGAAGATCCGGTAACAGGCTCTGCCCATACCACCTTGACCCCAATATGGGCCGAAAAGCTCAATAAGAATAAACTGAATGCTGTTCAACTTTCTGAAAGGGGAGGAAAATTGATTTGTGAATTGTCCGGCAATCGGGTAAAAATCACTGGAAAGGCCATAACGTATATGGTGGGAAAAATTTTTCTTTCTTTTTAGCACAGAAAAAATACACCAAATAATTGGAATGAACACATAATCAATGCTCATGCCATGAATCGACTTCGTGGCATGAACAAAAGGTTAGACCAATCGTTCAAGGTGTTTGTCCAAGGTTTCCCTGATTGCTCCGGATGGACGGCTAAGGAAAAACGGGGATATTGATCCCTGTAGGTGAGTACTGATGGAGCTGAATAGCCTGTCCCGAACTTGATTCGGGAAAAATGAACCAGTGACGAAGCTACGATAAGGCAAAATACGATGTGAAAATTAGGTAGTTACGTTTGTACCCAGGACA
>CAZLJT010000211.1:0-6606 GCA_964559905.1 uncultured Aquiflexum sp. | reverse complement strand
TTTTTTTGTTGTTCAAATAGTATTTAAAAACCGCAAAGTTAAAAATAAAAATCCCGAAATCTACTTATATTGCCAAATAGTTTTAATCCAAACGATTTAGGCGTGGTCTTTCTAAAATTAGTATGGGAGAGTCTCAGGTTTGCAATGCAGGCTCTCAAATCCAACCTTACCAGGACAATTTTATCACTACTCGGGGTAACTGTAGGGATATTTTCAATAATAGCTGTTTTTACCCTGGTTGATTCCTTGGAAAAAAACATCAAATCAAGCTTTACCTTTTTGGGAAGTAACGTGATCACCGTCAACAGATTTCAATTTGTAGGAGGCCCCGATTACCCTTGGTGGAAATATTTCAGAAGACCTTACAATACGTATTCCGAATATTTATTTTTAAAAGATAAACTGCGGAATGCAGAAGCTGTTTCTTTTTCGGCCTCTGCCAATACCACTGTCCAGGCCGGAAGTAATTCCTATAAGGGAACCGACCTCAAAGGAGTCACTTACACTTACCAAGATGTATATGATCTGCCACTGCAATCAGGTCGTTTTTTTACAGAAATGGAAATCAATTCATCCAGAAATGTCGCCATTATCGGTACCAAAATAGCAAACACTCTTTTTCCCAGTGGAAATGTCCTTGGAAAAGAAATGAAAATCAAAGGGGGAAAATTTACAATAATTGGCGTATTTGAAGAAGAAGGGGAAGGCCTTTTCGAAATTGCCTCTAAAGATATGGCTGCCATGATTCCCTATGGAAGCTTTACTAAACTATACTATGTTGGAAAAAATGGAATTGAACCAGATATTGCCGTGAAGGGCAAAGAAGATGACATTGGTATGGTTGCCGTTGAAAACGAATTGATTGGTGCATTGCGGGCAAAGCGGGGACTTAAACCGACCGAAGAAGATAATTTCGCTCTGAACAAATCTGAATTTATCATGAATACAATAGGATCAATCTTTGATGTTATCAGCGCAGCAGGATGGGTTATTGGAGGATTTTCAATTTTGGTTGGAGGTTTTGGAATTGCCAACATCATGTTTGTATCTGTCAAAGAGAGGACCAATATCATCGGTATTCAAAAATCATTGGGGGCTAAAAATTACTTCATTTTGTTTCAATTTTTGTTTGAAGCAGTCTTTCTGAGTTTGATTGGTGGTGTCGCAGGCATCCTGATTGTTTTTGTACTGACTTTTATTCAATTGGGTTCATTGGAACTGATTCTGTCATTTAAAAACATTGTATTGGGACTTGGCGTTTCTTCGGCTATCGGTATAGTATCAGGTATAGTCCCGGCAACATTAGCGGCAAGGCTTGACCCCGTGGAAGCGATTAGGGCATAAAGTCCTTTATCTTCAGTGAATTCGAAATGAATCTGATTATGTCAAATTCGATTATCACAAACTCTTTATAGAATCTGAATATTACCGTAATAAATAAAAAAATAAACCCGGTCAGTTGACCGGGTTTATTTATAAGTCAAAATCAATGGCTATTCAACAGTCAGATTCACTCTGCCTCCTTTGTGGTTTTTGAGGTTGTTTTTAATCCTGCTTTTTCTTTGATTTTAACCTCAAGTTCATCCATCAATTCAGGATTATCCAATAATAAAGCCTTAACGGTATCTCTGCCCTGCCCCAGTTTGTTTCCTTCATAGGAAAACCATGACCCTGCTTTTTTGATGATATCGAATTCAACACCTAAATCAATTATTTCACCTACTTTGGAGATTCCCTGACCATACATAATATCAAACTCCACAACCTTAAATGGCGGAGCAACTTTATTTTTCACTACTTTCACTTTGGTCCGGTTACCCAGCACATTGTCAGCACCTTCTTTAATCTGACCTATTCTTCTGATATCCAGACGGACCGAGGCATAAAATTTCAATGCATTTCCTCCTGTGGTTGTTTCAGGACTTCCAAACATCACACCTATCTTGTCTCTCAACTGATTGATGAAAATACATGAACAACCGGTTTTATTGATCGCGCCGGTTAATTTTCTCAAAGCTTGGGACATCAATCTAGCCTGAAGCCCCATCTTGCTGTCTCCCATTTCTCCTTCAAGTTCCCCTTTGGGAACAAGCGCAGCCACAGAATCAATTACGATGATATCTATAGCGCCTGAACGGATAAGATGCTCTGCAATTTCAAGGGCCTGTTCTCCGTTGTCAGGTTGTGAAATCAGAAGATTTTCAATATCTATCCCAAGGTTTTCGGCATATTTTTTATCAAATGCATGTTCAGCATCGATAAAAGCAGCTAGTCCGCCCGCCTTTTGAGCTTCTGCAATGCAATGCATCGTAAGTGTGGTTTTTCCTGAAGATTCCGGCCCGTAGACTTCAATTACCCTGCCTCTGGGAATACCACCTATCCCCAATGCCATATCCAATCCCAAGGAACCGGTAGAAATCGCAGGTATATCCTGAACGGTATTGTCGCTTAATTTCATAACAGTACCTTTACCATAGGTTTTTTCTAATTTGTCTATGGTGAGTTGCAGGGCTTTCAGTTTTTCTGTATTTGAGTTCATATATTTTTGTGTTAAAAATTCTTTTATTTGAGCATGTGAAATTAATGATTGATAATTGGACACCCAACACTTCCAAAAAGGATTACGTATTTACTTCTTGGCACCAAAAATCATAATTCTTCAATAAGTCGCTAATATTGGAATAAGAAATGAAAAGCTTTCAGTAGAAAACTTAATTTAATGAAAAATCATCTAAATAAGTCAGTAGTTGTCACATTTTTTTTAATCCTTGGGATTACCGATGCTTTTTCTCAAAAAAACAATGCCTTTCAAAGAGGAGAAGAATTGCTCTTCAAAGTGAGCTTCGGCTTTTTTGATGCAGCAGAAGCAAAAATGATCATAAATCCGACAATTTATACCGCAAACGGCCAACCATCATACAAAATTGATGTCTATGGGCAGACATTGGGTATTTTTAAACTTTTTAAAGTAAATGACAACTGGGGCAGTTACTTGGATACAGCCAAAATCATACCCCATCAATCTTACAGGCATATTGAAGAGGGTAAGTACAGGAAGCATGAAAAGGTGTTTTTCGATCACAATAAAAAGAATGCAATAGTAAAACTATATGATAGGAATAATATAAACCTGCTCGAAACCAAAGATTATAAAGTTCCTGAAAACGTACAGGACATTGTAAGCGGTTTTTATTATTTAAGGACCATGAATTTAAATGAACTCAAAAAAGGAGACCAAATCACTTTAACGGGTTTTTTTGATAAAGAAATATATAACCTAAAGTTAATATTCGGAGGGAAAGAAGTAATCAATACCAGATTGGGACCTTACAATACCTTTATTTTTTCTCCCGTTATGCCAAAAAATAAAATTTTCCGAGGGGAACAACCTGTCACAGTCTGGATTACTGATGACAGAAATAAAATTCCTGTTAAAATAAAGGCTAAATTAATGGTTGGTTCTCTAGATATGGAAATTATGGAAGCCAAAGGGTTACGTAATGATTAATTTATAGTCCGGTAAAGATTTCTTAACAATTGGAGTGTAAATAATAAATTAATGTTGTATTTGGTACACTCTAATTTATAAAATCTAATTTATATGAGGTCTTTTTTTAAATTAGCATCACATTAGCGCAACCAAACCCGCTATATCCAATGAGTGACAAACAAAAAACAAAGGTTCTTGTCGTTGATGATGAGCCGGACATCGTAGAAATTCTAACCTATAATCTTAAAAAGGAAGGTTATGATGTTGAAGCTGCAGAAGATGGAATAAAAGCTGTTAAAAAAGCAATTAAATTCCAACCGGACGTGATTTTACTTGATATCATGATGCCGCAGCAGGATGGAGTAGAGACATGCCGTCAGCTACGTGAAATACCGGAATTAAAAAACACTTTTATTATTTTTCTAACTGCAAGATCAGAGGAATATTCGGAAGTTGCAGCTTTTGACGTAGGAGCAGATGATTATATTACAAAGCCCATAAAGCCTAGAGCATTAATGAGCCGAATTGCGGCATTGTTCAGGAGGGAATCCAAAAAGGAACAAGAGTTTTCTCAAATAAAAATCAAAGATCTTACTATAGATAGGACAAGCTACACGATTGATAAAGCAGGTAAGACTATAACACTCCCCAAAAAAGAATTTGAACTTTTGTATTTTCTTGCCAAAAACCCTAATATGGTGTTCAGTAGAGATGATCTTTTGCAGAATATCTGGGGAGCTGATGTATTTGTATTGGCAAGAACTGTTGATGTGCATATCAGAAAAGTCAGGGAAAAGATAGGCGAAAATTATATCACTACTGTAAAAGGAGTAGGTTATAAATTCGAATTGAACTGATTATATGTTGACTACATCGCGGGGAATTTCGTTGGTATTGGCATTGGCTATTTCTGCCCTGACGGTGTTATTTTTATCACTTTTGGATGATGCTACCCCTACGCTATTGGTCGTTGCAGGGAGTATTTCTTTTTCTGTCTCCTATATATTAATGAATGTCACGTTGGAGTTTTTGATTTTCAACGAAATCAGCAATATCTATGGCGTTCTGGAAAAAATACAGAAAAAGGACTATACCAATATTCCTGACAAGTCTGATAAATTGTCAATCTCCCCTCTTAGAAAAATCAACAAGACCATCAATTCCTATGCACAGGCCAAAAACAAAGAAATAGAGGCTCTTCAGAAAAATGCGGAATTCAGAAAGGAGTTTATAGCTGATATATCCCACGAACTCAAAACACCGATTTTTGCAGCACAGGGATATGTCCACACGCTTTTGGATGGTGCCGTGGAAGACAAGTCTGTCAGATTGAAATTTTTGAAACGCGCTGCCAAGAGCCTTAATGCCCTCGACAAATTGGTTCAGGACATGTTGACCCTAAACCAAATGGAAAGCGGGGTTGTCAAATTTCATTTTGAATCATTTGATCTCAAGGAGGTGGTCCATGAGGTAATAGAAGAATTGGAACATAAAGCATCCAAAAGGGACATGTTGATCCGATTTTATTATGACAAAGAAAAAACCTACAGGACTTTTGCAGATAAGGAGAAAATCTTCCGGGTATGCCAAAACCTTATTTCAAATTCCATCAAATACAATAATGATGGTGGGGAAATAGATGTTACCCTTAAAATCCACAAAAACGAGATTACAGTCGAGGTGAAAGACAATGGCAAAGGCATCCCGCCCGAAGATCTTAAGAGAATATTTGAAAGATTTTATAGGGTAGATAAAAGCCGGAACAGGGAAAAGGGAGGTACAGGCCTTGGTCTCGCCATTGTCAAGCATATATTGGAAGGACATAAAAGTAAAATTTCTGTCAGTAGTACTCTCGGGAAAGGCTCTGTTTTTAGTTTTGAGTTGCCGTTAGAGAAAGAAAAAGAAGATGCCGTAATTTCAGCCAACAAGCTTATCAAATAAATCATCAGTTACCTGCTTTAGATCATCCGCAAAACCTACATGGGGCCTTGATGTCTGAATCATATAACTCCTTTTGGCGGTAAAACATCTTAACCGGGACGCTGCATCGAGTAAACTTATTGGGCTTCCATTTGACTTACCGGAACATACTTGCTGGAATGAAAGCAAATAACTATCAATCAAAGTCAGATCTGCCTCTTTATCCAACGCTAAAATCTTATCCGTACTTAACAAAAACTTACAGTAAAGCTCATTGGTTTTTTTGCAGCAGACCATTACACCCACATTTACAAACTCTTCCCTTTCCACCCTGGGCACAGCACGGATGACAGCGTATTCATATAAGTGTTTTCCTTGCATCTTTTGCTCCTTTCACAAATACCTCTGAATTTTCTAAGCGCATTTTCAAAAACTTTTCATAGACCAATCTACCATCCTCAGCCTCTTCCACATCTCTTGATGCAAGAATCCATTCATCAGGTATCAGTTGAACCATTGATCTAATCACATCCTGATTTAGTTTGGATCTGAACTCTTGGTCAGCATCATCCAATCGGGTTGCTCTTGGCAAAAGCACATGGTCTTTGATCATGGGAAATGGGCTCATAGCATGCTTTTCCCAATTGTCCCATGAATGATGAAATAGAAAAGAAGCCCCATGGTCAATCAACCAAAGTTCCCTGTTCCAAATCAAAAGATTGGTATTTCTAAAGGTTCTATCCACATTGGTGATAAAAGCATCCAACCATACAATTTTGGATGCAAGCAGTTCATCAACCTTCCCTGCACCAGGGTCGAAAGTCAAAGCCTTGGAAAGAAAGTGCAAACCCAGATTCAGGCCTTGGCTTCCTTTGAGCAAATCCTGGATCTCTTCATCGCCCTCAGACCTGCCAAATGCTTCATCCAAATAAGCAAAAACCACTTCAGGAACATTAAGACCAAGCAATCGGGCTATTTCTCCGCCCAACAATTCGGCGATAAGTGCCTTTTCACGCTGACCGGCGCCTTTGAATTTAAGCACATAACTGAACCCATCATCGGCATCTGCCAAAGCTGGCAAGGAGCCACCTTCACGCAATGGCATCACATAGCGCATGACCTGTACTGTTCTTAATTCAGGGTAAACTGGATTTGTAACCATCAACGGGTATTTGTACCAAATTTATAAATCATTT
>CAZLJT010000210.1:0-6610 GCA_964559905.1 uncultured Aquiflexum sp. | reverse complement strand
GTAAAAATCAAAAAAGCCCAGCGCAATTCGACTGGCTTTTCCTTTGCAGAGAGTTGGGGATTCGATTTGCCGCGGCGACACGCTTTGACATGTACGGCAGTTCATTCAGAAGGATGGATAAGTTTCAAATGTTGTGCGGGTTTTGGAACCGTTGTTTGGGAAAGAACCAAAAAAAAAGTCCAAACCTTATGATTTGGACCTGATGCAGAGAGTGGGGGATTCGAACCCCCGGTACGCTTTGACACGTACGACAGTTTAGCAAACTGCTGGTTTAAGCCACTCACCCAACTCTCTATTCAAACTGCTAAAGTGTTGCAAATATAAATGAATAATCATTACATAAACAAAATTGAAGACCCAATATATCTATGATTTTGATGGATAAATAAGGATTTTATTTTAAGGGTCTGGAATTCAATTATTAAAGACTTTCTAAGTTTTTTTCTTCTACTTATTGATTTTTATTCTTAATAAGTAAAATAAAGAATTTTAATGAAATAATGGAAAAATACCCTGTTCACGGTATTTTCTTGGCAAAGCATAATGTGTATCTTTCGGTCCCCAAAAGATTAAGGGAACTTACTCCATTGAGGACGATCAGTTTAACTTGTTCTTAATATTATACTTTAATTATTTAACTTTAATATTATGATTATCAACTCTTTATATGGTACGATTTCGGTGGTTTCAAGTGAGCCGGGCCAAGATAAGTTAAGAATCAAATCCTCTAAAAAAGAAACTTTAATGCGGATGTTTGATGAGAAGCGGATAGGCCATTATGAATCAGTTGAATACCCTTATTATGTGGAAATGTGTAAGCAGGAGTTTGCCCATACGTTAATAGTCCTGGTCAAGGATATTAATTATCCTGATTTTCATGTGGAATTAGGGGAGATGGAAATTTTCAAAAATAAGGTGTTTGCTTAAAATTTTATTTGTACCAAACCACTACTGAAATTATTTCTTGTTTCGGACTTTTTGTATCTGGAATTATTGAAAATGCATTTTGAATCTTTAAAGTGAAATTAAGTAATTTCTCTCAAACTATTGTGGATCAATTTTTTATGCTTCCCTTAATTTTTTTTACCCAAAATATATATATTGCACACCCGTTTATACATTGAAAGGTAAAGCATAAGGATTTATTCTCCCATCACCCAAGGAATTCAATAATACAGATGATTCAGTTAAGAGATATAGAAGTCATGCTTCCTTTATATTTAAGGGAATCTTCAAACTTGTTGGTAATTGTCGTTGATCTCGAAGGACGTCACTTATACTCCAATTCTCTTTTTTCTGAATTTTTTAAAATCAAAATAGACCAACTTGCAAACATTTCCTTTTTTGATTTGGTCAGGGATAATGAGAAAGATGAATTTTTGGAAATCATTGGAAAAACAATTGAGGCTCCCAATAAGGTTTTTGGATTTATTCAAAAACACCGCATGCAAAAATTGAATTGGGAATATTCAGTTTTCAATAATGAAGAGGGGGACTTTTTAGGAGTTTTGGGAATAGCTACATTACAGGATGAAACAGAAATTATCATCGGAACAGAGAGTATTAAGCTGAATCCAAAAACCGACATTGCATTTCAACTCAATTCAGATTGGGAGATTCAATCGGCGAATATGGTCGCAGCGGATTTTTTTGGTAAAAAAATCAATGACTTGCTGAATCAAAAAATCTGGCAGGTATTTCAGCATCCCAAAATATATGAATATGCCTTGGAATTCAAAAAGGCCAAAGAAACTAATTGTTCTGTGACTTTTGAAGATTATAATCCTGAATCTGAAACCTGGCATCAAGTGATTATTCATCCCAAGAATAATTGTCTTGATATTTATTTCAAAGATATTTCCCCAATACAGGGATTGGCAAGCAAAAAAAATCTGATGAAATCAACATTGGATGCCATACTGGAAAATGCGGATGAAAGCTTTTTTATGATGAATAAAGAATTGAAAATCAAAGGTTTCAATGCGCAGGCGTCTGAGTTGGTAATGACAGTTTTTAACAAGGTCTTGAAAGAAAATGATAAATTCATCAATTTTCTTTTACCGGGCACAGAGGAAATTTTTTTAATGAAAATAGAAGAGATCTTTTCAGGAAGTATCGTTTCATTTGAAGAGAAAGTTGAATTCCAATCTGTTGAAAAAAGCAGACTTTTTCGGCACACTTTTATTCCTGTATCTGATGAAAACAAAAAAGTGGTATGTATCATCTACCGAGTAAAGGATATCCAAGTTGAAAAAGATAACCTCAGCAAATCCATCCAAAATAATGAATTGCTTAGGAATATAATCTATAATCAAAACAATGTACTTAGATCTCCATTGTCCTCCATTCTCGGTTTACTGGATTTGATTGACGACAAGCAGTTGGATGAAGATAACCAAAAATATTTTTCTTATCTAAAGCCACTTGCTGAGGAATTGGATAAAGTGATCAGGGATAATACCAAAAAGATGAACCAATCAGATTCATTTCTGGATTGAATATCTTTTAAACAATAATCATTTCTCTATGTTATTTTGTCATAAGTCAAAATTATCTAGGAAATGAAAGAAGTACTGAAGGAGAATAATTCAGATTGGAGCCAAAATGAAAGTTCACTCAATGGAAATGTTGGGGATTTTTTGATCAAAGATGGTTTGTTTATCAGAAATAAAGGGAATCTGATAAAAGTGAAGTGGATTGATATTCTTTGGCTGAAAGGAGATGGGAATTACACCACTTTGGTAACAAGAACTCAGGTTTATTCGCTCAGAAATATTTTGAAAGAGTTTGAAGCTGTTTTGCCGAATGGCGATTTTTTCAGAATCCATAAAAGTTATATTGTCCGATTGGATGAAATCAAAAGCATCAATCCCAGGGAAGTTGCCGTAGGAAGCGATACCGTCCCTGTAGGCAGAACTTATTTTCAGGATCTTATGAACGGCATCAAAAAACTCGGATCGTCAAGTCCTGATTGAGACTATTGTTTCACCCATTCCAAATGAGACTTGAATCGCCATAACTCAAAAATCTGTAATCATTCTGCATAGCTTCCTCGTAAATACTTCTCCAATCTCCTTTGGTAAAAGCTGCTACTAATAATACCAATGTTGAGGAAGGTTGGTGAAAGTTGGTAATAAGCCCATCACAGACCCTAAATTGATATCCTGGCATAATGAATATCTCGGTTGAGCCGGTGATTTCATGGATATTTTTTTCTTCCATATAATGCAATACAGCCTGAAAACTTCCAGATCTTGAGGGTAATTGCTCATAATCAGCGTAGGGATATAATTTGGGAATGATAAATTTTTCGTCCTTCTCTAAAAGCAATTTAGTACCGAACCAGTAAATACTTTCAAGGGTTCTCATGGATGTAGTTCCCACAGCAATTATTTTATCCTGATGTTTCACAAGGTTACTTATAGTTTTAAAATCAATTATGACCTGTTCACTGTGCATAGGGTGTTCAGTAACGGATTCATTTTTGATAGGCTGAAAAGTTCCTGCGCTTACATGTAGTGTAAGAAATTCCCTCTTTACTTCCTTAGTCTGTAGTCTTCCAAGGATTTCATCTGTAAAATGTAGTCCTGCCGTAGGAGCTGCTACTGCCCCTTCCTTTTTAGAGTACACAGTCTGATATCTTGGTCGGTCCTCATCTGTTGCCTTTCTATTTAAATAAGGAGGCAAAGGGACTTCACCGGCCGCCTCGACAATGGATACGAATGGAATGTTTTCACCGGTCCAATCAAATTTGACGGCTTTTTTTTCTTTGTTGACAATGCTTGCGCTAATGATAATTGGTTGCCCGTTGATTAAAACCTGGCCCAGTAGAATTTCATGATCTTTCCATTTTTTTAGATTTCCTATCATGGTTTCCCAGATTACCGATCCTGTATTCAGCATTATTTCGCTGATGACGGTAGTAGGTTCAATGGGTTTGAGCAGAAAAATTTCAATTTTGGCACCGGTTTCCTTTTGAAAAATCAATCTTGCCGGGATAACTTTTGTATTGTTGAAAACCAGCATACTTCCCGTTTGGATCAATTCCGGTAGATCAAAAAAATGATGATGCGAAATCACTCCTTGATTGTATTGTAATAATTTGGACTCATCTCTTTTTTCCAAAGGGAATTTTGCTATTCTCTCCTCAGGTAGGGTATATTCGTAATCAGATAACTTGATTTCTTGTATGTTTTTGACTGATTCCATTAGAAAATAATAAGGGTTATTACAACAAGGATGTAAATATAAGCCGAATGACAGAAGTTTTAAAGAATATACAGTTTACTTGTTTCCCTCATCATCTTCATTTCAGATTTGATGCAGGAACCTCAAGAGGGGTTCTAAAAGATAAAATGATTTATCTTATAAAGGCCTTTACGGAAGGTAATCCTGATGTTTCGGGTTGGGGGGAAGCGGCACCATTGCCAAATCTCAGTATAGATGATACGCCGAATATTGCATCCCAAATCTCTATTTATTGCAGAAATTTTTCAGGATTGTCACTTCCGTCTCATGAATCGGCTATACTTCAGTGGGTATCTGAAAATATTCTCGATCAGCTTCCCAGTGTTAAATTTGCGTTTGAAACAGCTATATTGGATTTGTTAAACGGGGGAAAAAAAAGGATTTTCGATACCGCTTTTTTTTCAGGCATCAAAAGTATTCCCATAAATGGATTGATTTGGATGGGGGACAAGGAGTTTATGCTGGAGCAAATTGACCAAAAACTAGAAGAAGGCTATGAATGTCTCAAATTGAAGATAGGAGCGATTGATTTTAACCAAGAATGCGAATTACTTTCCTATATCCGTCAAAAGTATGACTCTTCCAAAATAGCGCTCAGGGTTGATGCCAATGGAGCTTTTACAGCTGAGGAATCCTTGAATAAATTAAAGATTCTTTCCCAGTTTGACTTGCACAGCATAGAACAACCTATCAAGCAAGGACAATTGAACGAGATGGCAGTATTGTGCCGACAAACACCACTCCCCATTGCATTGGATGAGGAATTGATAGATATCTATGGCATAGCAAGTAAGAAGAAACTTTTGGAATTTATTAGACCACAATTTATCATTTTGAAACCCACCTTAATTGGGGGGATTGGCAGCAGTAGGGAATGGATAAATCTTGCTGAAAATATGGGCATTGGATGGTGGATTACCTCTGCCTTGGAAAGCAATATCGGTCTGAATTCCATTTCACAATTCACTTCTACCTATTCAGTAACAATGCCCCAAGGATTAGGGACGGGGCAATTGTATAAAAATAATTTTGAATCACCGCTGACAATTACAAATGGGCATTTGGAATATAAGGTTGAAAAATCAGCTTGGAAAATCGAACTGTAGGCAATAAAAAAACCCCGAAATGATTCGGGGCTTCTCAATTTTAGATGTCAATGCTTTATAGATTATACTACTTTTACATTCACAGCGTTCAGACCTTTTCTTCCTTCTTTGAGGTCGAAAGTAACTTCGTCATCTTCTCTGATTTCGTCGATCAAACCTGTGATGTGAACGAAATACTCTTTTGAAGATTCATTGTCAATAATAAAACCGAATCCTTTGGACTCATTAAAAAACTTAACTTTTCCTGTGTTCATGATAAATTGTAATTGAATTAATAATGCCCAAAGGTAAGGATAGTTTTAATATATAAAACTATCGTGCTAAAATATTTTTAAAGTATTTTATTGATTAAGCAGAAAAATATTTTAAATCATGGTCGAATTTAAAAGTAATCTTCCTGTTTTTACTGAATTCAATTCAGCCCAAAAAAGTAAACAGGTTTATTCATGGATACTGCTAAATCTGTTTTTATCAGCTTCCCGGTTTTTTGGTCTCTATCAAATACGATAATATTATTTGAATCCTGATTACCTACTATCAGGTATTCGCCATCTTTTGTAATTGCAAAATTTCGGGGAGTTTCTCCACCGGTACCCACTCTTTCTACAAAGCTTACATTTCCATTGCTTTCTATCGCAAAAACCGTAATGTCATTGGCATCTCCTCGATTGGAAGCATAAATAAATTTGCCGTCCGGAGAAATTCTTACTTCGGCTGCACCTACATTTCCGACGAAACCTTCCCCTGTTAAGGGTGCGGTTTGCTTTTTAGCCATTTTACCCGCATCATAGGAATACACTCCCAATTCAGCGGTCATTTCATGGATTAAGTAGACGGTTTTTCCATTCGGATGAACCGCCAAATGCCTTGGACCTGAACCCGCATCAACTTCTATATAAGGCTGAGAAGCCGGATTGAATGGGACAGCGAAAGTAGGATTGAAATCATAGATGAAAATTTTATCAGTCCCTAGGTCACCCACAAGCATCTGCTCGCCATTAGGATGAAAAACAACACTGTGTACATGGGGTCTGTCCTGCCTTCCTGTAACCACACTTTGCCCCTCATGATTGACGGTCTGAACATGTTCCAACATTCCACTGCTTATCTTGTAGGCCGAAAAATTACCTCCTGAGTAGTTGCCCACTAACAAAAATTCTTCTTTTGGGTCCAGGGTCAAATAACAAGGGCCGTTTCCAAAGCTTTGTTTTGTATCCAGCAATTCCACAGTATTGTTCTGCCTATCAAATTTGAAG
>CAZLJT010000209.1:0-6612 GCA_964559905.1 uncultured Aquiflexum sp. | reverse complement strand
CACCACATTGTCCCCATCCGTGGGATATTGGGTAATATATTGGCTGACTCTGGGACTTTCCAAAAGATGGATTTGCCTCAATTTTCCACCTAGACTTACCAACTTCCAGAACACTTCTGTGTCTTTTGGATAAGGCACCCTTGGGAAATCAATCTTCAAAAACTCCTTGTACTTCTCCCTGTAAGACGGGCTGTGCAATACAGCATAGATATAGTCCAAAAGATCAATGGGTGCAAAATGCTGTCGATATTCTGGACGGACGCCTTCACTTTCTGCCAAACAAACATTTCCTTCCTCTGTTTTTTCCGGTACAAAACCAATCCCCAGGCCATTTGCAATCTCTTGCACAATCTCCATATTCAGGTTGGGTTTTCTGGTCGGAGAATTTCCTATTTCAAGTTGATTGGAGGATTCGGGGTAGAGGTAGAGGGGGAAAATGAAACTTCTATCATAAACTGTCACAATTTTATGTGTACAAACACAGTTTGAAATAAGTGTTGCGAAGTCCTCCTTACTTTGCCTTCCAAGAATTATACCTAAATTTTCTTTATTTAAGGAGGCCATCAACTGACCTCTATCTCTAGATAAAATAGTCCCATTGTAAACTATCCATCTAGAATCAAATGGTCTAGTTAAGCATTTAACAAAAGAGTTCTTTAATAAATGGTAGGAATTCCTTAATTCGTGGACTGCATTTTCAACAACCCACTCATTGTCTCTTAAATTAAATTTCTTTTTTCTTTCCCAATCACTATAATTCCCTAATACAAAATCATTAACCCTTTCTATTAAAGTATTTTTTGAAAAATCTATTGCAAAATGATCTCTTTTTGTTTCTATACCTGAGACACCAGTCATCAATTCTTCAATCTTAAATCCTTTTTTATATATACCTGAATTTGAAAAGTTTTTGGGAATAAAGAAAAAGCTTGGTTCATTCATTTGTAATTTCTGAAATGAAATTTCTTCTAAACAATTTAATGTTAAGAATTCATATTTTTTTTCACGAGTACCAAATATTTCATGATGAAATATCTCACCCAATTCTTTTTTTGATTTATTATTGGTTTTAACAAAAATATTTATGGATACACCTTGCATTATATCAAAAACATTCTGGTCAATCGAACCATCAGGACTAACTTCTTTCCTTTTAGAATTTCCATGTAAATCAATTACATAAATTTTATCAAAGCTTGTCAATAAGCTTTTCCTCATATTTCGATGTGTAAGTCCATCAATAAAGCTATTATTGGAAATATAAGCCAAAATCCCTTCGCTATTTTTATCAATAAAATGCTGACCGTACCGAATGAATTTGATATAATCGTCATCTAGATTAATTTTTCTTTCATTAAGCCCCCTTTTGTAATCCATAATCAAATTTTGGATCCATTCTCCTTTATTGGTACTGCTGACACTATATGGTGGATTTCCAATCACCACCATCACAGGTGTATCCCTTTTGATATGGTTGGCTTCATTGGCTTCGGCACTCAGCCAATTGGCGAAGAGTGTTCCTGTGTCTTTATTGAATTCCTCCAAGCTGTTGGTCAGAAATACACGCAATCTTTGGTTGGAAGTGGGTTTGAACCCGGTCTCAGAAAGTAACAGGTCGAGTTTGAGGTGGGCCATAGCATAGGAGGCCATCAGCAGCTCGAATCCGTTCAGGCGGGGAATCAGGTGGTTTTCCACATATTGGGACCAGATGCCCTGTTGGCCCTGGAATTTTTTATGGATTTCCTTGATCACTTCTGCTAGGAATGTTCCTGTTCCAGTAGCTGGATCCAGGATCTGTACCTTGTGTACTTCTTTTTCTATTTGCTTGTATCCTGTTGTTGAGCGTTTGTCAGGAGTTTGGGAATTTAGGGTGATTTTGGTTTTGGAAGTATCTGCCAAACCTTGGGAAAGGCCGAATTCAGTTTGAAGGATTTCATCTACTGCCCGGACGATGAAGTTGACGACAGGTTGGGGCGTGTACCAAACGCCACGGGCTTTGCGGAGTTTGGGATCGTATTCGCTCAGGAAGGTTTCATAGAAATGAATGATCGGGTCTTCCATTTTGGTTTGTTTCCCGTAATTTTTGAGAATCTTATCTACATCAGTTGCGAGAAATATTTCAGCCAAACTGTCCACTATCCACTTGATCCGGTCATCTATATCCGGACCTGCGATATAACCAAAGAGTTTGCGCAGGAAAGGGTTGGACTTTGGAATCAGTTCGGCAGCCTCCTGTCTGCTGAAAGTTCCCAAAGAAGGATCGTGTAGCCTTGCGGCAAACATCCCATAAGCAATGGTCTGTGCATACACATCTGCAAATCCTTTTGGGGTGATATCATGGATCAGAATCTGCTTGAAAGCATTCATCTGTTCTTTCAGCGTACTGTCCTCTTGGGTCACTTCATCAGAATTTAGCGCCCTTTCGATTACGTCTGAAAGGAGTCGGGCTTTGCCTGCCATCATTTCTGCCAACTTCTTTGGACTCTTGATGGTCTGTCCCACATGGGTGCAGAAATCCTTGATCAGGTTGCCGAAAGCCTGAAAATTCTCAGGGCGGAATTCTATGCCTTTTTCTGTGAGTTCAGCTATGGCTATGCTGGTCACAAACTCTTTTTCCCTATAAAGATGGAAGTCCAGATAATCTGTAAAAATGATGTTGTTCAATGAGCTTTTATATCGGTCGAATTGCTCTTTGTTCCCTGTTTTCTTACTCCCTGAAAGGTCACGATCCCCAATGTCTTTGGCTTCAATAAAACCTACTGGAATATCTTTTTTGGTCAGGATATAATCAGGTGCACCACAGGATTGTCTTTTGGGTTCGTTGGTTGCCTGAATTTCCGAATCAAGGCTTTCGATCAATTGTTGCAGATCACCTCTAAAAGAATGCTCGGTAGCATGTCCAAGCATAAAACGTTTGTGGATACTTTCCAGGTACTGTTGTATGGTCATCGTAAAAAAGAATGCTTTGGGTTAAATATAGGGGAAAAAGTTAATTTTGGATATATCACGGCTCCTTTAGAGAAGTGAAACAGCTATTTAAAAATTCAAATCCTATTATCATCCAGCGAAATTTATTATTAAAAATAATAAAAGATAAAATTATCCTTTAATATTTTTTTATATATCTTTGTCAAACCAGTAGCAGATGAAATGCTCTTTCTTTTAACAAGTTATAAAAGAATTAGTCACCCTTTAAATAATAATGTCATGAGAAGATTTGAAGAATTTACCTTGGGAGAGATCTTGAAAGCTGATTTTAGGGCGATAAGAGTTTTCAGAAATTTTGGAATAGATTCTTCTACTTTCAAAGAAGGAACAGTGAAAGAAATATGTACGAAATATCAAATCCAGCCTGACAACCTATTGGACGGTATAGTTGATAATATGGATTCAAAGGTTATTTTGGAGTCAAATGCAGTAAGCTAAGGTTTTAAATAGATTAGTTGGAAACTAAGTGATTCATATCACCAACATAAATAATATTAGGATGGAATTTGCCGATTGATTTCAGATGTTTCGAAGCCTTTCACATATAGCCCTTGTCTTTGCTTTATTGGCCAATGGTATGAATTATACCATGATCCAGGCGCATTTTTATTTGAATAGAGAAGCTATTGCGGAATTGTTTTGCATCAATCAGGACTCACCAGAACTTGAATGCAATGGCCTTTGTCAATTGGACAAGAAATTAAATGAGGCTGAAAAACAGGATAAAGAAAAAGGAGCCGTTTTTGCGGAAGAGTCCCCTGCATTTTATCTCCTTTCAATCATGGATTGGGAGCCTTCACGACAATTTTATTTTTTTAAAGGTAGAAATAGTTCTTCCGTTCAAGAAGGTTTAAATCTGTTATTTGGCTTTGATTTTTTTCATCCTCCACAGAATTGTTGATAAAAAGTATTTAGAACAGCTTTTCATTCAACTTATTCATCAGAAGGAGGATTGGATAGGATATGCCTTTTCCAAAGGCAGCCCCACTTTCTTCGTCAAAACATTTAAAATCATGAAACCCTTGAAATCCCTCTTATCAAAAGGATTATTTATATGCAGTTTGTTGTTGAGTTCATTTGTTTATGGACAGAAAATTTCATCGTTTCAGATCTTGGACCAATTGAGCAAAGAGCCTATTATCGGTCTATATTATCAATATGGAAATGAAGTTGGAATTACTGATGACAATGGAAAAATCCATATTCAGTTCGCTTCGAATCAAGAAATACTATTTAGCCACATCAATTATGGTAAATGGAAACTGACCCCCCAGGAGATTGAAGAAGCGATAAAAAATGGAAGTTATATACGAAATGGTTTGTTTATCAATCTTCAACCTGTTTCTGTGATTTCTTTGAAAATGACAGATGAAAAAGATCAAAGAATCCTGATTTCAGATCAGGAGCGGTTGCACCATGATGCAGGTGCCATACTCAATCTCAATCCGGTGGTCAGCGGTATCAGAAAAAGCGGATCTTTTGCATTTGACCCGGTGATGCGGGGCTTCAAATATGACCAATTGAATATAGTTATTGACGGGCTTCAATCAGCCAATGCGGCTTGTCCCAATAGGATGGATCCCCCAACTTCCCAAATTGCATTGAATCGGATCAAGCAGATTGAAATACTAAAAGGCCCTCATGCGTTGCGTTACGGTATTGGCTTGGGTGGTACGATCAATTTTTTGCAGGAAGATTCTAATTTCTCTGCTCAAAATAGTGTGTATGGTAGGTTGTCCAGCATGTATGAGACCAATGGCAATGTGATCAGAAATGAAGGTAGGGTGGGTTTTTCAGGAGAAACTTATGATCTTGGTGTATTGGGATCATGGTCTCAGGGGACTGACTACAAAGACGGCAATGGAGAAATTGTTCCGGCAAATTTCACGAGAGGAACAGTCGGGGTCTACGGCGATTTTAGGTTAACTAAAGAGGATTTGCTTAAAGTTACGGTCAATAGGAATTTTGCCAGAGATGTGGATTTTCCCACCTTGCCCATGGATCTTCGGTCTGATGATACTTGGATGGGATCGGTTAGTCATACACGGTCCTTCCAAAATAGAAATCTTCAATCTTGGACTAGTTCAGGTTTTTTCACTAGGGTTGACCACTTGATGGACAATATGTTAAGGGAATTGAATCCAAGAATGACAAATTCCCGTACCCCAGCCAATACCCAAAATTATGGTGCAAGGACCGAAGGTTTATGGAAACTTGGCCAAGGGAAGATGTATGCAGGAGGAGACTTCAGGTCTGAGGCTGCACAAGGCATCAGGGAAAGGGAATTTTTGATGGGACCAATGGCCGGTAGAACAGTTTTTGACAATGCATGGCAGGATTCTAAAATTCAAAAAGTTGGCACCTTTGTCACTTACCATATACCGCTTGGAGAGTTTGTTTTAACTGCTGCGGGAAGATTGGATTTTAATCAGGCTGTGGCCAATGAAACTGAACCTGAGTTTGAAAACGTCAATGCTGAAAGTAAGGTGAACCAATTGAATCCAGGTCTTTCTATGGGTTTGAAACGGGATTTTTCCAAGGACTTCAATTTTGGAATCTGGTTGGCAAGGGTTAAGAGAAGTGGTAGCCTTACCGAAAGGTTTATCAACTATTTTCCAGTAGGGATGGATCCATATGAAATTCTTGGCAATACCAGTTTGAAACCTGAGACCAACAACCAAGTTGATATGGTATTGGGATATGGAAAAGAAGGAATACAGATGGAATTCAGTGCATTTGCAGCTTATCTTAATGATTACATTACTGCAGAAAAGACTGAACTTTCGCCTGTAATACCAAGCAGTCCCGGGGTAAGACAGTTTGTCAATGTGGACAGGGCATTAAAGACAGGGTTTGAATTTTCTGCAAGCCAATACCTAGGTTATGGGGTTCAACAACAGTTGGCGATGGCTTATACCTATGGGCAAAACTTAAGTATTTCAGAAGCTTTGCCGGAAATTGCTCCTATGGATATCAGGTATTCGCTGATTGGCAATCATTTAGATAACAAACTTCATTCAGCTATTCGATTGAGACATGTCATAGGGCAGAACAGGGTTTCCGATAGTTTTGGAGAGATGTCCACCCCACGATTTACCTTGATTGATGTTGATGTTTCTTATTCACTTTCCAGTAATTTGGCCATCAAAACCGGAGCTCAAAATCTCTTGAACCAAGCCTACTATGAGCATCTTAACAGACCAATTGGTCCGGATAGAACACCTTTGTATTCTCCTGGAAGGAATTTCTTTGTGATGGTGAGTCTGAAGTTACCTTAAAAAATAGCACCTCGTCTATTTGGCGGGGTGATTCATAGAGGTTATTCAATATATCAAAGTTAAATTCCGGATGAGGGGAGTTATTTAGCAAACGAATACTCTGAGTTTTGGCTATATCAAAATTGATTGAGATACCTTCCCGAATAAAAAAAGAGGCTGTCCTTACGTTTGAGACAGCCTCTTTATTTAATTAGGTTTTATTGGAATTACAAATTCCAATTATCTGTCCTCGCGATTGCAAATCCCGAGGAGCGAAAATTTTGCTAAAAAATTATTTTCCTTTCGATAATTATTTCCGGACGTAAAAATCATAAAGTCAATTTTGATCAAATGTTGTATTTTTGAG
>CAZLJT010000208.1:0-6625 GCA_964559905.1 uncultured Aquiflexum sp. | reverse complement strand
CCCAACAGTGCGTCCCATTGACTGTGGCGTTGCTGGCCCAGGATTTCAATCCTGCAAAGCCTGAAGCATCTTCTATGACCACATTTCCCGGCTCCCCAAGTGCCCTTCTGTCAATCATCACATTTCCTGTGACACAAAGACCTATTCCTCCATCCGCCCATTTACGGTAAAGCAGATCAAGCATCTGTTTGGGGGAACCATCCTTGTTGCCAAGACCTTCGCTCATGGCAGATTTGAACAGTCGGTTTTTCACCAATACCCCGCTTGGAAAAGTAAATGGACGGTTTAATGGATTGTCTGACATCGTAAATCGGGAAAATTGCTGAGGTTCATTTTACTTTAAAATTTTTCTAAGGTATTTATCGATCTCCTCAGGCTTGGTGATGGGTGAAAATCTCTTGATGGGTTTGCCGTTTGCATCCAGCAGAAACTTGGTGAAGTTCCACTTAATCCTTGACCCAAGTAAGCCACCTAATTCATTTTTGAGGTATTTGAATACGGGATGGGCATTTTTTCCGTTGACTTCGATTTTGGAAAACATGGGAAAGGTAACACCATAGTTCAGTAGGCATCCTTCTGCAATGTCTTTGCAATCCCCGGGCTCCTGATTGCCGAATTGGTTGCAGGGAAATCCAAGGATGACCAAGCCTTTGTCTTTGTATTTTTGATTGAGTTTCTCCAAACCTTCATATTGAGGTGTAAGTCCACATTGGCTTGCCGTATTCACCACCAAAACCGTCTTTCCTTTGAATTCTGACATGGATATTTCTTTACCCTGAAGGTTATTGGCGGAGAAATCATAAAACCTATTTTTCATAAATCGAATTATTTTTTTTTTTATATCGTAAGCGATACAAATATAAGAATTAATTTATATCTCATGCGATATAAATTAATTTAACTATGCTATTTTATTTTTTACTAATAGATAAAATTTTAAAGCAAAAAAAGGTCTGATTTTTACTTTTTGAATTGGGATTTCAAGATGATACCTTACTTATTTGCTTGTAACTAAGAAATGGGAATAAAAAATAAGTTTGAAAAAATATGTTTATAAAAAACATTTTTAATAATATGAATATTTTTTTTATATATTAAGGTTCTTAAAATTCAGGTCTTCGATAGTTTAATTTTCACACCATCAAGAGAGAAAAAAAACTTCAACCTATTTAAAGAACTGCCAACTAGTATTTTTCTCCATTCTAACTCTTTATTAACCAAAAAACACCAATATGAGGTATCTTAAAAAGATCAAATTATTACAATTTATTGTAATCTTTAGTATGCTGTTTGCAGGATGCGACAGTAATATCATGCAAGTAGAACCCACCAATGAAGTTGCATTGGAGGAAAAATCAAGTCTCAGTCAGTTTGAATTGATGGAATTTCAAGAAATGACTGACTTTTCCAATTTGAGGCAAGGAGACTTCACTGGTAGATTTTTGATCATCAGTAGTGGTCAGAATTTGCCTAATAATCTGGAAAGCAGCATTAAGAGCGCTGGTGGTGAAATTGTGAAAACATTTCCCCAAATCGGTGTAGCTGTGGCCGTTGGACATTCAGCTGATTTCCTGGCCAACGCTAGACGCATCGCCGGATTAGAGGCAGTTACGCCGGATATTATTCTACAATACACCACTGAACCTGAGAACATGGGTGCAGAATTAGTGGCAGAAACTTCAAACGCCGGAGCAAACGCCATAGGAACACCGTTTAATTATCAAGATGCATTCTTTGATGGTATTCAATGGGCTCCAGCCTCCATCAATGGTCCTGCGGCATGGGATGGCGGATTTACCGGTGAAGGAGTTAGAGTAGCTGTAATTGATGGCGGTTTTCATTCAACTCATCAGGATCTTGCTCCAAATTTGGACATTCCAAGCTCTTTTTCGACTGTGCCTGGATTCAATTTTAATGAAGACACGGGTACTTTCTGGCACGGAACACATGTGGCAGGTATTGTTGCAGCTGCCGGTTTAGGGGTAGTTGGAATTGCTCCGGAAGCCACTATTATTGGGGTGAAATCACTTCATGCAGGATCCGGTGCATTTGAGTGGATCTTGGAAGGAATTCTTCGTGCTGCAACGCCACAATCAGAAGGTGGGGCCGGTGCTCAAATCATCAATATGAGTTTAGGAGCAACTATTGATTACAGGAATAACTGGCAAGACAAGGAATTCCGCGATCTGTTCAGGGACCTACAGAAGACTTATGACAGAGCCACCCGATATGCCTATCAAAATGGTGTAACGGTAATAGCTTCAGCCGGAAATGGTGCAACCAATTACGATGTTTCAAAGGAATTGTATAAAATTCCTGCTCAAAATCAGCATGTATTGTCCATAAGTTCTACCGGTCCAACAGGCTGGGTACTTGGAAACACCAATTTTTCACAGCCGTCATATTTTACTGATTATGGTAAATCATTAATTGATTTTGCCGGTCCAGGGGGTTCTGCGGGATTATTGGTTATAGATGGAAATAATAGCCCATGTACTCTTAACGGTACCTTTGTAAGTATTACAAGACCTTGCTGGGTATTTGACTTGGTCTTAAGTTGTTCAAGAGGTGTAGGCGCTTCCAACGGCAACTATTCATGGGCTCAAGGTACCTCCATGTCAGCACCAGCGGCAGCAGGAGTTGCAGCGCTTATTATTCAAGCCAATGGTGGACAGATGACCCCTGCCCTAGTCAGATCTAGGATGTTGCAATCTGCTTCAGACCTAGGCACACCGGGACAGGATGAATTTTACGGCTATGGCTATATCAATGCTGCCAAAGCTGTTGGACTGAATTAATGATACATTAAAAGTTTGTTTCTTGAAAGAAAAAATTATCGAGGACCTTTTTCTTTTATTACTTGACAAATTGAATTAGTTATTAAATTTGGTAAGGACGCAAATTTTAACCAAAAAAGTCCGAAAGTCAATTATAATCAAAAAGACCTTTGAGTGAGCCATGGCATACTCGAAGGTCTTTTTTTGGTTATGTCCAAATTTTAACTTCGAGTTCTGAAAAAAGGCCTTGGTTAGACCATTGGGTACGCCGCGGCGTATCGAAGATCTTGAGGATAAAAGTATACCTCAATCAGAACTTTGGTCTTGTTTACTGGTATTAAAACCTTCGGGGTCTGAAAAAGACCCCAAAGGTCAGGAGGATCAATGGCCCCAATCAAAGCTACCCATATCTTCCAGGCAAGCTTTCAATAAAATTATGCTGTTTGCTATATCTGATTTATCGGCCATTTCAATGACCTGATGTAAATGTCTCGTGGGAATGGAAATCGCACCTGCGATTGCTCCCTGCTTGCCCATTCGCTGTACTCCAGCTGTATCCGTACCCCCTGCTGTCAGGATTTCAGGCTGCCAGGCTATTTGATGCTTATCAGCTATTTGCTTCATAAATGACACCATTCTGAAATCACAAATGGTGGAGGCATCCATAATTTTGATGGCAGCGCCTTTTCCCAATTCGGTGACTTTTTCATGTGGTTGTGCCCCGGGTACATCAAAAGCAATCGTAGTATCCAATGCTATCCCAAAATCAGGATTGATGCCATGGGCAGCTACGTTGGCTCCTCGTATTCCAACTTCTTCCTGTACGGTGAATGTGGCATACACATCATAAGCCGGATTTTCCAATAATTTAAGGGCCTCTATCAGAATAAAAACCGCCACCCTATTGTCAATGGATTTACAGTTGACACAATTACCCATTTCTATTAATTCCCTGTCCCGCGTAATCGGATCACCTACTTTGATATATTTTTCTACCTCCTCTTTGGACATCCCCATATCGATAAAAAAATCAGTGATCTGCGGAAGTTTGTTTTTTTCATCGGCTGTCATCACATGGATGGGTTTGCTTCCCATTACTCCTATCAAGTCTATTTTACCGTGGACAATCACCCGCTGTGCTGTGAGTGTTTTCGGGTCAAAACCTCCAAGAGTATGAAAACGAACAAACCCTTTATCATCTATATGGGTAACAATGAATCCAATCTCATCCATATGGGCAGCTACCATAACTCTTTTGCCATCAGGGTTATTTTTGGATTTTTTTAATGCAATTACATTCCCCAGATTGTCGGTTTTCACCTCATCAACAAGTGGAGTTACCAATTGGATAACCAAATCCCTGATCCTTTTTTCAAAGCCCGGTGCACCTGCTATTTCACAGATTTGTTTCAAAAGTGCGGTATTTATTTCCATGTATGAATAATATTAAGTAATTCCACAACTGTCTTTAGTCCTGCCTTTCAGGTAGTCCAGTACAACATATATCCCGTACCCGCCTCCCGGAGGGCAGGCCTAAAGGCACGGAAAGCCACTGAAATCAAACTATTGCTACCCATATAAAGTCCCTGTCCGACCGCCAGACAGGCCTAAAGGGACTTATTTTCTTTCTGAAGAATTTTTAATTAGAAATGAAGATCTCTAACTGCTCTCTATATTTGACAAAATAGGGTCAGGTAAGGATATGAATACAATTATTGTTGGGAGTCTTGTATTATACATCCCACTGAAGAATTGTTCCCCGAGAGCGGAATTCAAATCATCACGAATTTTGAGTAAACCCTAAAGAACTCATAATTATTTCTATTGGTTAACATCCCCTTCCAATTGAGCCCAGTCCTTACCACTTTGTACAAAATACTTGGTACTTGGCACATCGTACTTGGTACAACTAATATGCCCTTACTACCTTACCTTCCATATAATTCGCAAAAGCCCTATTGACTACTCTCATGCCTCCTGTTGTAGGAAAGTTACCTGTAAAATACCAATCTCCTTGATGGTCTGGAATACATTTGTTGAGATTTTCTACTGTCTGATAGATGATCTTCACTTCTGCATTTATCTCTTTGGAAGTAATGATTTCTGCAATTTTATCTGAAATTTCCTGATCAGTAAAAGGCTTATATATATCTTTCACATAATTCTCAGTCAACACCTGCTTTGAAATACATTTGTCATAGGTCTCCACAAGTAGATTGCTCATTCCTTTGTAATGCAACAAATCTATAGTAGCTCTGAAAGCTATAAAATCTTTCATTTTGGACATGTCTATACCATAGCAATCCGGATATCGGATTTGAGGGGCTGAGGAAACTATAATGATTCTTTTTGGATTCAATTTATCCAACGTGGTAAGAATACTCTTCTCTAAGGTTGTACCTCTCACGATACTGTCGTCTATCACCACCAAAGTATCAATACCGGACCTTACGACTTCATAGGTGGTGTCATATACATTTGCCACCATGGCATCCCTATCGGAGTCATTGGTGATAAATGTTCTGAGTTTGACATCCTTACTGACAAGCTTTTCTACTCTTGGTCTGAAATTCAACAGCTCCTCCAAATCCTCCAAATGGGGCTTACCTTCCAGTAAAACCTCTCTCCTTTTTGCGCTTAAGTAATCCTCCAAACCTTCAATCATTCCCAAAAATGCTGTTTCAGCAGTATTTGGGATATAGGAGAAAACGGTATTCTTCAGATCAAAATCTATCGCCTGCAAAACCTGGGGAATCAAAGCTTTCCCTAAAAGTTTTCTTTCTCTATAAATATCCGGATCCGTACCTCTCGAAAAATAAATTCTTTCGAAACTACAGGATTTCTTTTCCCGGGCTGGCATGATTTCATGCTCAGCAAAGGAACCGTCTTTGTTGATTACCAATGCATGTCCTGGCTTGATTTCCCTGATTTCCTTGTAATCGATATTGAAAGCGGATTTGATTGCAGGTTTTTCAGATGCTACTACTACGATTTCCTCATCAGCATAGTAATACGCAGGGCGGATACCTGCCGGATCTCTAACCACAAAACTGGAACCATTGCCTATCAGGCCTGCCATGGCATATCCGCCGTCAAAATCCCTACAGGATCTTCTCAGAATTCTGGCCACATCAAGTTCTTCTTCAATTACGGCAGTGATCTGCTCATTGGAATATTCATGCTTATACTTATCAAATATTCTCTGATTTTCTTCATCCAAAAAATGTCCGATCTTTTCCATCACGGTAACAGTATCAGTTTTTTCCTTGGGGTGCTGGCCAAGTTCCACCAACCTGGAAAATAATTCCTCCACATTGGTCATATTGAAATTCCCTGCCATCACCAAGTTTCTGCTCCGCCAATTATTCTGCTTTAGAAATGGGTGACAGGTTTCTATACTGTTTTCTCCATGCGTGCCATACCTCAAATGTCCCAACCAAACTTCACCTGAAAAAGCAATATTCTCCTTCAGCCATTCTGCATCAAACAATGCTTTTTCTCCACCTTGTTTTTTAGCTTTTTTATATTTTCTGTGTATTTTGTCGAAAATATAATTGACCGCCTGAGGTTCAATAGACCTGTACCGACTGATATAGCGTGTTCCGGGCTTAGTATCAATTTTGATATTCGCTACACCTGCACCATCCTGACCTCTATTGATCTGCTTTTGCATCAGCACATACAATCTATTGGGGGCATATAAGGGGGATCCGTATTTTTCAATGTAGTATTGGGGCTCTTTTCGAAGCCTGATCATTGCTATACCACATTCATGTTTGATTTGGTCACTCATCGGGTTTGTAGAGAAGTTTCATTAAGCTCACAAAGTTAGCTCTTTTTTAGAAGTA
>CAZLJT010000207.1:0-6661 GCA_964559905.1 uncultured Aquiflexum sp. | reverse complement strand
AGCGGCTATGAAAAAGTTTAAATCCATATTGATCCTGTTGGCGGGGATTTTTAGCTCGCTGCCAGCAATGGCACAGACAACTGAAGTGTCATGGTTTTCACAAATGCAGCAAATGGAAAGTACTCAATTGACCTTATTGGTTATCTTAGGCGTGGTACTTGGAGTAATTGTCTTGTTATTGATTTTGATGATTTACCTCATGTCATTCATGGTGGCTGTCTTCAAAAAAGATAGCCCTGAAGCAGCAAATGAACCATCATGGTGGGATGAGTTTAAATTGAATTATATCACAGGCAAGATGAAACCGGTCGGCGGCAAAGAGGAAAAGCAGATGATGCTTGACCATAGCTATGATGGCATCGTCGAACTTGATAACCATATGCCACCATGGCTTGCCAATGTGTTTTATATTACCATTGCCTTTGCGGTGGTTTATTTTACTTACTACTCTGTTTTGGGATTGGGAAAAACCCAATTGGAAGAATATGAAGAAGAACAGAGATTGGCTGCAATCAAGATTGAGCAATATCAAGCATTGGCAGTCAGTAGCATAGATGAAACTTCAGTAGTATTTGATGAATCTGCTTCAGCCCTTTCTGCAGGTCAGGCTATTTTCAGTGCAAACTGTGTAGCTTGTCATGCCTCTGATGGTGGAGGTGGAGTGGGACCAAACCTTACAGATGATTATTGGATCCATGGTGGTTCAATACAGGATATTTTCAGAGTAACCAAATATGGTGTTCCTGAAAAAGGTATGATCCCTTGGGCTGACCAATTGAGTCCGGAAGAGATGCAGCAGGTATCAAGTTATATCAAAACATTGGTAGGGACCACACCTGCAAATCCTAAAGCACCTCAAGGTGAAAAACTTGACCCTGAGCAACCTATAGAAGAAGAAGTGATTGAAGAGGCAGCCATCGTTGCAGAAGCCAAATAGCATTGTTCTACCAATATCCGATGGGATTTTTCTATCGGATATTGTTTTACCAAATGCAAAACATGAGTTTTAATACCCTATTTCTTAAAGTACCATGAGTAAAGTCAATCCTAACCAAAATCCTGATGTATTCCGTGACGCGCTTGGTACTGTAAAAGGTGATGGTAAACGAAACTGGATTTACCCAAAAAAAGTATCAGGTAAGTTTTACCGGTGGAGGACTTATCTTTCCTGGGTTTTGTTGGCCATTTTATTTGCAGGCCCATTTATCCAAGTAGGTGGGAGACCTTACATGCTTTTCAATATATTTGAAAGGAAATTCATCATTTTTGGTGCAGCATTTTGGCCTCAGGATACCCACTTATTGATTTTTCTCCTTTTGATTCTATTTGTATTCATTATTCTGTTTACGGCGGTTTTTGGGAGGATTTTCTGTGGTTGGGCCTGTCCCCAAACACTTTTTCTGGAAATGGTATTTCGCAAGATAGAGTATTGGATAGAAGGAGATGCCAATCAGCAGCGCAGGTTGAATGACATGGAGTGGAATGGGGAGAAAATCTGGAAAAAGGGTTTTAAAATGACACTCTTTGTTTTGATTTCCCTTGTTATTTCTCATTTGGTCATGGCGTATTTGATCGGTGTGGATCAGGTAAAAGAAATCGTAAGTCAGCCACCATCTGAGCATATGGCAGGATTTATTGGATTGATGGCTTTTACAGGTATTTTCCTTTTTGTGTTTTCTTGGTTCAGAGAACAAGCCTGTATAGTAGTTTGTCCATACGGAAGACTTCAGGGAGTTTTGTTGGATGCCAATTCCATCAATGTTACCTATGACCATGTCAGGGGCGAACCTAGGGCTCCGATAAGGAAAAATAAAATTGAAGAAAGCCCTAAGGGGGACTGCATTGATTGTGGACTGTGTGTTCAGGTCTGTCCGACAGGAATTGATATCCGAAACGGAGTACAAATGGAATGTGTCAATTGTACAGCCTGTATAGATGCCTGTGATGAGGTAATGGAAAAAGTAGATAGACCTTTGGGACTTATTCGGTATGCTTCTGATAACAGTATTGAAAAAGGGACCCAAAAGTTGATTACACCAAGGGTAAAGGTATATTCCTTGATGTTGGTGGTATTAATGGGGGCATTTGTAACCTTGATTGCGACAAGGGATGATTTGGGGGCCACGGTGACCAGATTCAGGGGAATGACCTATCAAGCCCGTGATACCGGAGAAATCAGTAACTTGTATGAAGTGACCTTTATCAATAAGACCTTTGAACCGCAAACTGTTGAATTAAGGGCTGAGGACCCGGATTTTAGGGTGGAGGTAGTCGGGGATCAAAATTGGACATTGGAAGGCCAGGCAAAATTTGAAGGACGATTCTTTATAGTAAAAAACAACGAAGATGTAAAGATACCCCAAGAAAAAATCAAATTAATCCTGCTTCAAAACGGAGAAGAGATTGATAAAATCAATACTAGCTTTATGGGGCCGGTGTATAAGGGCGGAAGTTAGAAGGAGGAGGGATGAATGGAGACATGAGATTTGAGACATGAGAACCAAGAACCAAGAGCCAAGAAGGGAGAGGCGAGAGATTAGAACAGAGAAGACTTGATCAAATAAAATGTTTGAGTTTATAAAGAGACTTATCCTTGTCACCTCGATCCCGACAGCAGTACGGTAGGAGAGGTCTTGGGTCCTACAGGTAAATAGATTTATCTCTACGTTCGAAATGACAAAGGAGGACTACCCTTTAAACAATTAAACCTGTCTGCCATTGCGGATCAATTAATAAAACAATCATTAAAATTTAAAACATATGGACTGGGGAAAAGGAATAATCATCACTTTGGTTGCTTTTGGGATACTGATGATAGGGATGGTGACTTTTTGTGTCAAGCAAGACGATATCCATCTGGTAACTCAAAATTATTACGAAGAGGAAATCAAGTATCAGGATCAAATTGAAAAAATGATCAACGCCAGTGAAATTGGATATAATGTCCTTGTCTATGACAGCCAACTCAAAAGAGTGGATTTAAAGTTGCCAAAAGGAGCAAAAGGAACTCTCCACTTGTTCAGGCCATCTGATGCAAGGCTTGACCAAAAGATTGCTTTCGACATCACTGAGACAAATGCCAGTTCAATAAATGTCAAAGACCTGAAGCCGGGATACTGGAGGATAAAACTGAGTTGGTCTGAGGATGGAAAAGAATTTTACGAAGAGAAAAAAATCAATATCTAAGTGATCTGGACGGCGTTTTTATTGGGGTTTTTGGGTTCCTTCCATTGTTTGGGGATGTGTGGCCCAATTGCTTTGGCAGTATCGGCTAAAGATAATGCTCCTTTCTTGCGAAATAAGATTATCTATAATCTTGGCCGAACTATCACCTATACCTTGCTTGGTGCAGTCATTGGTATGATTGGTTTTTCATTGGCCATGGCAGGGATTCAACAATGGATTTCCATATTAATGGGGGCTTTGATTTTATTGATGGCATTTTTCTATAAAAGCTCTGAAAGGCTGATTACACAGTCAGGTCTTTTCGGAGCAGTGTTCAAGTTGAAAACCTCTTTGGGTTATTTTTTGAAAAAAGGTGGTACGCCTGCTTTTTTTGCTTCAGGTTTATTGAATGGCATGCTTCCCTGCGGAATGGTTTATATTGCCTTGGTGGCTTCCTTGGCCCTTCAAAGTCCCATCTATGGTGCTATGTACATGTTCTTTTTTGGAATCGGAACCATACCGATGTTGATAGCCGTGATGGTCTCCGGTAAGATCCTGTCTCTGTCTCTTAGAACCAAACTGACCAAAGCACTTCCATACTTTGCGATGTTTATCGGAATTTTGTTTATCGTAAGAGGAATGGGATTAGGAATCCACTATGTCAGCCCCAGATTGCAGATTTTTGATTATGGTGCTGAAAAGATTGAGATGACTATGTGTGAGTGAGGTTGGGCCTAATTCCTTATAGAGTTGGCATTTTGAAGACTGTATATTGGCGGGTCCAAGCTTACCTAAGTTAGGTAGGTCTCAAAGCTTGAACCATGCCAGTCTCATATCTTAAATCTCACGTCTTATGTCTAAAAAGAATACCCCACCTGACTTCCTCTCTCTGGATCGAGTTCTACTTTGGCATAGACTTCTATCTCTTGTTGGAGTTCTTCTACATGGGAGATGATGCCTACGATTCGGTTTTCATGGCGTAGAGATTTGAGGGTTTCGAATACGACACGGAGGGAATTTCGGTCCAATGCGCCGAAGCCTTCATCAAGAAAAAAGAAGGATTGATCGGCCTGATTGAGGGATTTGACCTTTTCGGCCAAGGCCAAAGCCAGACATAGGGAAGCCTGAAAGGTCTGCCCACCGGAAAGGGTTTTGAGGAGGCGTTTTTTGCCGCCGTTCAGGTAATCCACCACCCAAAAGGTGTTATTGTCGTCGATTTCCAAGCTGAGGCTGTTTTTGGTCAGTTTCAAAAAGCGGAGATTGGCCGTGGCGCAGAGTTCTTTGAGGTAGATGGAACTGACGTATTTTACAAAACCACTGCCCTTGAAAAGCCTTTCCAGCTCCTTGAGGTTGATTTCACGTTTTTCCAGTAGACCTAATGTAGCTTGAAGTTTTTGTTTTTCCTCCAACTTCACTTTGATGGAAATAAGCTCCTGGTCAAGTAGGGTAAAGGATTTTTTGATGGCTTCCAAAGCGGACTTTTCTTCCTGAAGCTTATGTTGCAATTGCACAAATGCTTCCTGATCGAAACTACTTACACCGGGTTGGGCTTGGAGTTCCTCAACTTTGTTTTTGACCAAAAGACTTCTGTCTTCAAATTGCCTGATTTCCGCATCCACTTTGTCTGCATCCAGCGAATGATGGAAAAGCGCTATCAAATTTTCCTCATCTTCAAATCCATGTGTAGCCTTGAGGGATTCGAATTCCTTTTGCAGTTCACTGATTTTGATGGCGGTACTTTCTGTATGGTTCTCGAAATTTTTCAGGTTGGCCAGGTTGGTGGCCTGTTTGGTTCTTGTTTCCAGCAATACTTTTTGTTTACCGGATAGCTTGAAAGCTGTTTCTTCTATGTCCTGTTGGACTTTTGTAATGGTCTGTTCGATAGCAGCTTTTTCTTTTTCGAAAAATGGCTTACAGAAGACCGGGTCTTTGATCTCCTCTTTTTTGGCTGAGATTTTACTGCTCAAACCCAATAAAGTTTGTTCCGCCTCCCTGATTTGCCTTTCCTCTTTTTCATATTCTATCAGTTTTTCCTCTAATGTCTTCCTGAATTCTTTGATCTGTTGCAGCAAATTTTCTCTTCTTTGGATAGCCTTGTCGGAATTTAGGATTAGTGTACTTAAAGTCTCTTTAGTGTCCTCTTGATGGGATAGCAAATCCTGCTTGAGTTTATTAATTTGTTCGGAAAGGGTATTGATTTCTGTTTCTATTTTGGATTTATTGGCAAGTTGGTTGTCCAGTCTGATCTGTTGCTCGGAAAGGGTTTGTTTCCAGGTTATGATTAGTTCCAATAAGTTTTTTGCCGATTCAATCTCCTTGTTCTTCGATTCCAGGGCAGTGTTGTCGCTTTCTGATAAAGGGTGAGGGTGATCCATTGCGCCGCAAAGTGGACAAGCTTCTCCAGCAATCAGGAGGTGGGCATGAGCGGCCAAACCGGATTGTTGGACCAATTTTTCTTTCTCGGAGTCGAGTATCTGGATGGACAGTTTTTGAGAACTGATCCAATCCTCAAATGAGAGGTTTGATTCCGGTATTTTTTCTTTCAGCGATTCTAATTGCTCCGTTATGCTCTCTATGGAGGCCGATATTTCGTTGGCTTCTTTTTGTTTTTCTTTGATTTGGTTTTCCCAATTTTCCCAATCCTTGGCCAATCCTTTCAGTTCAGATAGGGTATTGCTATCAGGAGCAAGGATGTTTTCGGATTCTTCCTCCAACTGTTTTATCTGTTCTTTAATCGCTGACAATGCCTCCTTTTTCGAATCCAAATCAGGCTTTAATGTTTCTGTTATTGTTTTGGCTGCCTCAAATTCCTTGTTTAGATTCTTGATTTCAATTACCTTTTTCAGGTCCCTGATTTTGGTTTCCCTTTCTGATTTTTTGTCGGCTTTTTCTTTGAGTTCAAGCTCTTCTTTTTCGAGCAGTGCTATTTCCTGAACAAAACTCTCCCTGAATCTTTTGCAATCCGTGACACTGACACGGTATTTCTCCAATTCAGTGTTTTTCTCCTGGATCTGTTCCCAAACGGGCTTGAGATAGGTTTTTGCTTTTAGGAAGTCTTTCCAAATGGCTTTCTTGTTCTCTATTTCAGTCCTTTTATTGTTCAGTATTTCCCATTCCTTCAAAAAGCCCTGCAATTGTACATGCTTGGCTTGAATCTCTTCCTGCTTTTTGAAAGTCTGTTCAGTTTGCCTGAAAATTCTCTCACCTTCTTCCGCTTGGAGGGCAATTTCCTTGATCAAGACTGTTTTTTCTGTCAGTAAATCGGGAGTAATCTCTTCCAATGCCCTCAGTTGTGTTTCCAAGCGGATCTTTTCATCTTTGAGGTTTCTGAGCAAAGTCCCCGTTTTAGAAGCCAAATCAAATCTCTCCAGGCCGAAAAGTTCCTTCATCATCTCTGCCCTTGGACCGGGAGTCAGGTCGATAAATTCCCTGAATTTACCCTGTGGAATGATAACGGTCTGTTTGAAATGTTCCTTTTTCATGCCTACCAGGTCTT
>CAZLJT010000206.1:0-6664 GCA_964559905.1 uncultured Aquiflexum sp. | reverse complement strand
GTCATATTGTTGAAAAAATCTTTATAAATTTTGACGCTATAGAATCTTTTTTAAATCAAAAGGATGATTGCTATTTGGATATCTTTTGAGAAAGAATTTAAGCAAACTCATTTACAAACACCTCAACCTGTCGACCAAAATCATACTGACCGGAACAAACCGCAAAATCACATACAAATATGATGCGGAAGAGGATGGAGCGTTAAAGATTATTCCGTTTGGACTAATCTAGCGAAGGGCCAGAATGTAGGGAGCAATTACTCTTTTCTATCCAATAGAATTTGCAATTCGTTTTTCAAGAGTTTACTTGAGACAGGTGAAGACATTCAACTGCTAAATTGGCTAATTATAAATTGGTAAGAATATGAGGGTGAAGTTACAGCTGTCAATTGTTCTAAAGCATTTCAAAAAATAAATCAAATGAAAAGAAAATCAATGTTTTTCTTGGCAATCTTTGCAGCAGTAGTAATTGTGTTGACTGTGGTTTTGTCTTTGATGCAAGTAGAGAATGAAAAAAAGTTAGCAATTAACTTTGAAGTTGATAGGGTTGAAACTACTCATGCTTTAAGATCTGTGTTATATGATAAAAATGGAAATAAATTAAGGTTACAGCGTTTTGTACTTTACGACTATCACGATGTAAAACCCGGAGATCTCATTGTTAAAGAAAAAGGTTCGGAAGTGCTAAAAGTTTATAGAATTGATAGTTTAGGAGGAAGGAGTTTACATTTAACTTTAAATCAGAATTAATTTAAAGCCAGGCAAGTCCAGATTTTTGCTTTATCGAGCAGCTACATTTTTCTGGAAGAAATCCTAGAAATTCTTTTTGGTCAGGTAAGTGTCTATCATTTTAAAGACCTTAATATCAAACTGTCTGTTTTCGGAAAGCATATGGAATGATGAACATCGATTCATGAATGATATAGTCAGAGGACATTCCAGCTTGACAGGGTGATTTTCAATTTTTAAAAAAAATTACAGGCTGAAAACTAAATAAATAAAAAACTATCACCCCCCGCTATCGGGATGCACACAGCCACTGCCGAAAGTCTATTCTACACCTGCCGGGAGCAGCCTCCATCATCGCCGCATCCTTGGTCGCGGCACCGGTTAATGAAGCATTGGGTATTTTGAATGAACTTCAGAATGTATTGGGAGCAGGGCAGGTAGCCGCGTTTTCCGATAACGATGAAATCCCCAAAGCCTATCTGCAGTACCTGTCTTTTGACAACAATTATAAGTTTAAAAAATCCGGTTTCAGACAGGTAAGCAATCAGGGGGAAGGTAGTTTCGAGCTCCTGACACTGGAACATGTGGCAGAGGAAGATGGCTTTATGATGATGTACGTGGCCAATGAAACCAATGAGGACCTCAACGTATTCTTCGATGACCTGACCGTAGTCCACTCCGAAGGTCCTGTGATCCGAAAAGATGATTATTATCCCTTTGGATTGTCCTATAATACCTCTACTTTAGGAGGAGCTTTGACCAACAGGTACCTCTACAATGGGAAGGAGTTTGAGGGGGAACTGGGGCTGAACTGGAATGATTACGGGGCCAGGATGTATGATCCTGCAATTGGGAGGTGGGGAGTTGTGGATCCGTTGGCAGAAAAAGGAAGAAGGTGGAGCCCTTATGCATATGCTTTTAATAACCCGGTAGGTTTTACTGATCCTGATGGGATGTGGCCGGATTGGAGTTTAAGCGATGTAGTTCATACAACTCTTGATGTTGTTGGTTTAGTACCAGGCCTAGGAGAAATTGCGGACGGAGTTAATGCAGTAATTTATTTAGCGGAAGGGAATTATACAGATGCTGGGTTGAGTGCTGCCGCAATGATACCTTTTGCGGGAACTGCCGCAACTGTTGCTAAATTTGCTAAAAATGCCGATAAAGCCATCACTTCAGTAAAGGCTGCTGATAAAGCTTCAGACCTGGCTAAAGCTGAAGCGAGAGCTGCTAAGTTAAGTGAAGTACAAAGACCTGGGAAAGATATGACTAAAGCAGGCAAAGAAGCGGTTATTGATCTTAATAAAGCTAAGAATGACGGTAAAACTGTTTGCGTATCTTGTAAAACAGAAACTGTACCTGCCACACAAGACAAAAAAGGCGTAACACCTCCCGGAAATAGAACAGAGATTGACCACAGTGTAAGGAAAAGAGAAGGTGGCAGTGGTACTCCTGACAATGGAGAAGTAAATTGTCGTGATTGTAATCAAAAGAAACATTAATTAAATGTCTGAAAATAGGAATAAAGAAGGGGATTATAAGATCAAATTGGTCTATCACGATTTGGAAGGAAACCTTGCGGTCGAAGGTGTATGGGCTACTAAGGAGGGAGAATATTATAGAATGAAAAATGTTCCCTTCTTCGCTCCTAATCTTGCATATAATGATTTAATATGTGTTGAAGATGATGAGGGGGAATTGTTTTTTGATAGTTTGATTGAACCTTCAGGACATACTACAATCCAAATCGTATTTTTTAATCTTGAATTCTTTAAACAGGTTACGGAAGATTTAACCAAGTTTAATTGTGACTGGGAGGGTAGTCATTTGAAAGGATATATATCAGTCGATGTGCCTAAATTTGTGAATTATTCTGAAGTTAGAAAATACTTAAAGCGTAAAAGCAAAGAGAATATATTGGATTTCAAGGAAGCATGTTTAGCTCATAAAGTATAATTTATAAAGTGAAAAGGATATTCAATTTTGTTTTAATATTTAGTTCCTGTCTTTTCTTTTTGAAATCCTGTACAAGTACATCAAGTGGAGAACAAACGGAAAATAAATCGGCCGTTTTGACAAACTTGGATATGCCAGAAGGGCAAGCTCAGGGTGAAGTCTCATTAAACCAGAAAGAGGTGTTATCTGGAAAAGCAATGATGCTAATTCCTAAAATGTTTAAGTTAATGGATCTAAGAATACTGGCCTCAAAATATCCCATAACTGGACACCGACCTACAGAAGTCTATACTAATAAAGAAGGGACGATCAATATTGCGTTGAATTATACCCAAAATAAGGCAGAAGAAAAAGACCTTCCAGGCTTAAAAAAGACAATGGAGAGCCAGTTTAACCAGCCAAATATTGAGTTTATTCAAAGCAGTTTGCAAAGAATTAATGGCCAGCAATATGTCCAGCTTGAGTTTGTTACCCCTGCAGCCGATAGCAGAATCTATAACCTGTTACAGATCACCAGCCTTGAAGGAGGTTTAGCGATGTTTACTTTTAACTGTACAGAGAACTTACGTAAAGATTGGGAAGCAACGGGAAAAGAGATTATGAGGTCTATTAAAATGAAATAATTATATTTCATTATCTGACTATTCGGAATGTTGCACATATGGATAAATAGCAGTAAAAATCAGCTTGTTGAACAGTTTTTTACCAAAATCCCCCTCTTTTGGGTGAATTTTAGCGAATGCACTAAGTGTAGATTGCATCTACACCTTTCTTTCACATTGAATTTGTAATTCAAATTATCCCATACTGTATTCTGTTCTGGTATTTGGGTTTGAATTCTAATTGCAAATTGGGAAGGATAAAAGGGTGGAATTGCAAATCCCTCTCAGTCCAGGGGTCAGACTTTAAAGGGTCTTATTATTTGCGTTCACAGCCGAAATAGAAAGTTCCAAATCACAATAGCTATGAAATATATATTCCTATTCTTTTTCTTTCTGTTATTGCCTTGAACCACACAAAAAAAGCAAGGCATTCCATCATTGCTAGATACAAAATGGGAATGTCTAGTTTATGAAGACTGTATAAGTTATATTACTTTTAAATCAGATAGTACTTATGAAGACTATAATTGTGAGAGAGATTACCCTTTCTTTGGGAAATATGAGGTGAAGAAGGATACTATATATCTTATTGAAATAGATTTAGCATCCGAACTACCCGGAGAAACAAGAAAAGTTATAATAGGTAGAAGCAAGTATCTATTTAAAGAGGAATCCTTAAAATATATTAGTTGGGAAGATTTTAAAAATGACAAGTGGTCTAATATTATTTTCCTCACGAGTGACATATTTTTTAAAAAAGCAAAAGAGAAAGTTCCCTAAACGGTTTTTTTTTGCTTTAGAAATTAGTTTTCACATCCTGTTAGTCTTACCTTTTTTTTGGTCAGCACTGAATATTGTGAATGAACTGCAAAGCGTTCTGGGTGCCGGGCAAGTCGCCGCATTTTCTGACAATGATGAAATTCCCAAAGCCTATCTGCAGTACCTGTATTTTGAAAACAATTATAAGTTCAAAAAATCCGGTTTCAGACAGATAAGCAAAGAGGGGGAAGGGAGTTTTGAGACCCTGACACTGGAACATGTGGCGGAAGAGGATGGCTTCATGATGATGTATGTGGCCAATGAGACCAATGAGGACCTCAATGTCTTTTTCGATGACCTGACCGTGGTCCACTCCGAGGGGCCTGTGATCAGAAAAGATGATTATTATCCTTTTGGATTGTCCTATAATACCTCTACTTTAGGTGGTGCTTTGACGAACAAATATCTTTACAACGGTAAGGAGTTTGAAGGGGAATTTGGACTGAACTGGAATGACTACGGAGCGAGGATGTATGATGCGGCGTTAGGACGTTTCTCTACTGTTGATCCCAAATCAGAGATTTATAGTAATTGGTCCCCTTACCTTTATGGGGCAAATAATCCTGTCAGGTATGAGGACACTAATGGAGAGGGACCTGGGGATAAGGTTCTGGGATTTCTTGTGGCCGTAGTGGACAACACTTTTGGTGGTCTGACTCCGGCCCGTCAAATGGGGGCAAGGTTTATTAGTGAAGGAGGAGCGGCAGATTATAACCGGGGTCAGGATGTCGGGGACATCTATAGTATGACGATGGGTATGGGAATGATGGATGGGGGAAGTGCAGCAGCAGTAGGAGGAGCCGCAGTTACAATGGGATCAGGAGGAACAACCACTCCTGTATCTGGGACTGTGGCATTAGCAGGTTTGGTAGTAGCAGCTGAAGGGGCAGTTTTAACTGCATCTGGTGCCAACAGTTTGATCAATCAAAAAGGGAGGGTGAATGCTGATTGGAATAATAACCAAGGTTCAGGAGAAGGCAGGGGAAAGAACAATCGCCAACCAGATACATCAGCACAAGCTGATCATAGTGTCATAAATGATAGAGGTTCATCTACTTTTCAGCGAAATCCAAATAATCCGAGCGGTTGGCAAGAAATTTCACACATAGATACAAAAGGCGCGCCCCATGTGAATAAACAAACTGGACAAAAAATAGATGTACCACATAGACAAGGATTGGATATAGATGGAAAAAAAATTCCCGGTGGAGTAGAGCAAGTTAATCCTCCACCGAAATATACAGGTCCTTCAGGGAATTAATAAAATAATTATGGAAATTTTAAATTGGATTGAAAATTGGTTTTTGGCACAATGCGACGGAGAATGGGAACATTCATTTTCCATTAAAATTGAATCTTTAGATAACCCAGGATGGAGCTTAAGAATAGATGTTGCAGGAACAGAAATTCAAAATCTAGTTATTCCTTATAAACTTTTTGAAGGTACAGAAGGTAATTGGTATGGAATCAAATTAGAAAATAAAATATTTGAAGCTTTTGGAGATCCATTAAAATTAGAGTTTTTACTTAATGAATTTAAAAGAATTGTTGAAATGAATAATACCAATCCAGTTTAGAATGAATCTTGCTGAATTTAGTTTGGAGGTTTCTTTTAACCAATTAGAATACCATTAATAGGTAAATTTGCATAGGTGTTAAGTGGAATCCCTTTTAGCTGTTGGGAGCATGCAAATCTTTCTATTTTTCAGATCCAGTGTAATGGTTAAAATCAGTTCCTGTTTGTTAAGTATTGCTTTAGTTGGAGGCTGGGTAGAAAAACACCAATTTCATCTTCGAGCTATCTGGCTAGATAAACCGATGCCACCTCCAATACCAGTCCCTCAGTGACGGATTACAAAAACACCAACAATACCGGGGATGATTTTTTATGATCCCAACGGCAACATGAACAAGGACCTGGACAAGAAGATTGATAACATTGAATACAATCATTTGAACCTTCCCGCCAAAATCCATTTTCAGGGCACCAACAAAAGGATCGAATATGTATATGATGCCAACGGCACCAAAAGGAAAAAAACGGTAATTGACGGAAGTACCACCAAGGAAACGAATTATATCGGGCCCTTTGTATATGAAGGTACTTCGGATACTTTTCTGAATACCGAGGAAGGCAGGGTCGTTTTGAAAGAGGCCGGTGTAGTAAAAAATGAATACCAGTACCACCTGAAGGACCATTTGGGTAATGTCAGGCTTACTTTTACAACAGTCCAAAGGGTTTCTTCCTATACAGCCACCATGGAAACGGAGGAAGCCTCTTTTGAAACCATGGCATTTGACAATGTGGATGAGACCCGGCATACAGAAATGCTCTTCAACCATACCGAAGGGGGACAGAACAGTGCCAGGCTGAATGCCGCAGCGGGAAAGGTCATGGGACCTTCTCTGAGCTTGGAGGTAAAAGCAGGGGATACCGTAAGGATGGAAGTACAGGCCAAATACCTTGACAAATATAAAGGCTCCAAGGTACTTCCGGGAGCAGCCTCCCTCATTGCCGCCTCATTGGTCGCAGCACCTGCCAATGAAGCTTTAAGTAT
>CAZLJT010000205.1:0-6710 GCA_964559905.1 uncultured Aquiflexum sp. | reverse complement strand
TTATCAACCGTTGCTGTAAATGAGCATTTTCCCGCTGAAATAATTATTAATATGGAGGTCTCAACTGGATTTGATCCTTACAATTTTCTCATAGGGTTAAATTCAAAAAGTGAATTCAATTTCTTTAAAATAAGACAAAAAATAAAAAGATAAGACAGTGAAAAACCAAATAAACTTAAGCAAATCAGTTCAAAGAGGAGTTTTCCTTTTGGGAATGATTTTATTGTTCATCGGAAATTCCATGGCCCAAAAAATTCCAAGTCCCAAAGAGCATTTTGGGTTTGGATTGGGAGATGATTACCACATCAGCAATTACACGCAGACAGAAGCGTACTTCAAAAAAGTTGCAGCAGCTTCGGATAAAGCCAAACTCGTTTCCATAGGAAAAACCGAAGAAGGCAGAGATCAATGGATGATGATAGTTACATCTGTGGAGAACCATGCCAACTTGGATAAATTCAAAGACATTTCTGTGAAAATGGCAAGAGCTGAGGGACTGACCGAACAAGAGGCCAGAAAACTCTCCATAGAAGGAAAAGCCATTGTATGGATAGACGGGGGTCTTCATTCTACTGAGACTGTAGGTATTCATCAGTTGACAGAAACCATTTACCAGGTACTCACCAAAGAAGATACGGAAACCAAAAGAATATTGGATAATGTGGTGATCCTGTTTGTCCATGCCAACCCAGATGGCCATGAAAAAATCGGTAATTGGTATATGAGAGAGTCTGTTCCGGAAAACAGAAGCCTTTCGAACTTGCCCACACTTTACCAAAAGTATATCGGTCATGATAACAATAGGGATTTCTACATCCAAAACATGAAGGAATCTACCAATCTTGGCTATCAGCTTTTTATTGAGTGGATTCCCCAGGTCATGTACAATCACCATCAGAGAGGACCTGCCGGTTCGGTTTTGGCAGGACCTCCTTATAGAGACCCATTTAATTATGTGTTTGATCCCATGATGGTCACGGGAATCGATGCAGTAGGTGCTGCGATGTACAACAGACTGAATGCAGAAAACAAGCCCGGTTTCACCAGAATGGATGGTTCTTCATTTTCTACCTGGTACAATGGTGGATTGAGAACCACCACACATTATCACAATATGATCGGCATTTTGACGGAGATAGTAGGTGGCCCAAATCCTGAGGAAATCCCTTTGGTACCGGACAGATTGTTACCTAATAGTAACACACCTTTTCCTGTCACTCCACAAAAATCCTGGCATTTTCAGCAGTCTATAGATTATTCAGTATCGATGAATTTTGCGGTTTTGGATTATGCAGCTAGGAATAGTGACCATTTGTTGTACAATATCTATGTGATGGGTAAAGGTTCTATCGAAAGGGGAAGCGGAGATTATTGGACGCCATTCCCAAGTAAGATTGAGGCTATCAAAACGGCTTACGAAAAGGACAAAGACAAATATCCTGCTTCAACCAATCCTTTTTCAAGAAGAGGTGGAGCAATACCTTCTGTATTTTATGACAGTGTTTATCAGACAAAAGATAAAAGAGACCCCAGAGGGTTTATCATCACCGCAGACCAAAAAGATCCTGCGACAGCAGTGAAGTTTATCAATGCCTTGGTGAAAACCGGTATTAGAATAGAAAAATCAACAGCCTCATTCTCTGTAAATGGGACTACTTACCCAAAAGGATCTTACATAGTCAAAACAGATCAGGCTTTCCGACCGCATATTATTGATATGTTTGAGCCGCAGGATTATCCTAATGATTTCCAGTATCCAGGTGGTCCTCCAATCAGACCTTACGATGCTGCAGGTTGGACTTTGGCTTATCAGATGGGTATTCAATTTGATCGTATTTTGGATGGGTTTTCAGGTCCATTTGAGACCTTGGCGTATGGAGAATTGGAAGCTGTTCCGGTAGTCCAAATACCCAGTTCCAGAACAGGTTTTTTTCTAAGCAGTAGGCAGAATGATGCTTTCCCCATTGTAAATGAACTGTTGAAAAAAGGAATCAAGGTTTCCAGAATACAAAATGCGATTGAAGGAATGCCCGCAGGTTCATTCTATGTTCCCCAAAGTGGTTCAAAAATTCTGACCGAGCAGGCAATAAAATACGGTGTTCAGGTTACTTCCGCTAAAGCTGCACCAGGCAATGCTGTCCCTATCAAACCTTCCAGAATAGCTTTGTTTGATACCTATGGAGGTTCTATGCCAAGTGGCTGGGTCAGGTGGATGTTGGAGCAATACAATTTTGAGTTTGAATTGATTTTTGCCAAAGAGATCGATGCCGGAAACCTCAACAAAAAATATGATGCTATCCTCTTTATCAGTGGTGGAATACCTGCAGTTGGAAGAGCAACTAACGGAGGATGGGGTTCACCTCCAGATGAGAAATCCATTCCCACAGAGTATCACCACATGCTGGGAAATATCACAGCAGAAAAATCCATTCCACAGATCAAATCATTTATTGAAAATGGTGGAAAAGTGGTGGCCGTTGGCAATGCATCCATACTCGCCTACCATCTTGAATTGCCGGTCAAAAATGCCTTGGTTGAAGTGCAGAGAGATGGAACTGAAAAACCATTGCCGGGAGAGAAATATTATGTCCCAGGATCTGTATTGGTTACCCGAGTGGATAACTCTCAGCCTGCAAATTGGGGATTGGACAGTCATGTTGATGTATTGTTCAACAACAGTCCTGTATTCAAAGTAAAACCGGAAGCCAAATTACAGGGACTGCAGGTATTGGGTTGGTTTGATAGCAAAACACCTTTGAAGAGTGGTTGGGCTTGGGGTCAATCCTATCTTGAAGATGGGATCACAGCCTTTTCTGCTCCATTAGGCAAAGGAATGCTTTATGTCTACGGTCCTGAAATCACTTACAGGGCTCAGTCCCACGGCACTTTCAAAATGCTGTTCAACAACTTATATCAGTAAAGCTTATGCTAATGGTTTAATTCATTTTTGAAATTTCAATAAAGCTTCCGCCAAAGGGAAGCTTTATTTTTTTGAAAATGAGAATACTACCCTTAAATTGGGAAGAGATGATAAAACCATTAAACCTAAATTAACTTTGTTATGCCAAACAACAACCTGAAATTCCTTTTTTCATTGGGAATAATAGCTTGTCTTTTTTCCTGTAATACAACTCCTCAGGAAGAAAAACAGCAAAGGCCAAATATCATTTTTATCATGTCCGATGACCATGCTTATCAGGCTATTTCTGCCTACGATGATAAGTTGATCAATACCCCAAATATTGACCGGATAGCCAAAATGGGCATGTTGTTTACCAATGCCTGCGTGACCAATTCGATCTGCGCCCCTTCCCGGGCTACGATCCTGACGGGTAAGCATTCCCACCTCAACGGAAAGACAGATAATATTTTTCCATTTGATACTACCAACGTTACTTTTCCGCAGATTTTACAGGAAGCAGGTTACCAGACAGCCATGTTTGGCAAACTCCATTTTGGCAACAATCCAAAAGGTTTTGACCAATTCAAAATTCTTCCGGGTCAGGGGACCTATTACAATCCCACTTTTATTACCAAAAATGATGGCACATATGATGTGGAAGGATATGTGACGGATATCATTACTGACATGACATTGGATTGGCTTCAAAATGAGCGAAAGGAAGAAGAACCATTTTTGCTGATGTATTTGCACAAAGCTCCGCATAGGGAATGGCTACCTGCTGAGCGACATATTGCGGAATTTACGGAAAAGGAATTTCCTGAGCCTGTAACTCTTTTTGATGATTATTCCGGAAGGGGAAGTGCAGCAAAAGAAGCGGAGATGAACCTGTTGAAGCATATGAACTGGGCAGGCGATTCCAAATTGTATCCACAGGTCATGGATGAATTGGGTATTCCTGATGCCTCAGGTTGGGATAAGGGAGCCTTTGAAAGGGAAGTTGGCCGGATGAACCCTAGCCAAAGGGCAAATTGGGACAAGACCTACACCCAGGTCAATGAAGAGTTCAAAAAGGCTTTTCCTGGTATGAGCGAGGAAGATAAAATGAAGTGGAGGTACCAAAGGTATATGCAGGATTATTTGGGAACCATTGCTGCTGTGGATGAGAATGTAGGCAAAGTTTTGGATTACCTGGAGGCCAATGACTTGATGGAAAATACCATTATCGTATACACTTCGGATCAAGGGTTTTATTTGGGTGAGCATGGTTGGTTTGACAAGCGTTTTGTCTATGACGAATCCTTTAAAACGCCATTAATGGTTGCCTGGCCTGGAAAGATCAAAGCAGGTTCAAGGTCAGATGTGATGGTACAGAACTTGGATTTCGCCCAAACTTTCCTTGAAGCGGCCCAAATCCAGGCCCCTGCCGACATGCAGGGAGAAAGTCTTATCCCGTTATTGATTGGTAATTCAGATCAGTGGAACCGGGATGCTGTTTATTACCATTATTATGAATATCCTTCTATACACATGGTCAAGCGGCATTATGCCATTGTCACCAAAGAATATAAATTGATCCATTTTTACTACGATGTGGACGAATGGGAACTTTATGACCGGGCCAATGACCCGCATGAGTTGAAAAATGTGTATGATGACCCTGCCTATTCCGAAATCAGGGAAAAACTGCATAAGGACTTGGAAGCTTTGAGAGAAAAATATGGGGATTCTTCAGAGATCAGTCAGGAATTGTTGGAGAGATATTTGGAGAGGATTTAAGACTTGATGTTGAATGACCGATGACCGATGTGAAGTTTGAAGATGAAAGGAAGCAAAGGTCAAAAATCAAAGCCAAGCCAAAGTATCAGAAATAAGAGAAATAGAGGATAAGCTTTTATTTTGTTTTCCTTAATACTATCTTTTTTCCACCTAGTTGTTCCATTTCAATCAGTTCATCGAATTTGGGAACATCGTCTTCAAGAACTTCCAGTATTTTTATCAAAATCTTTTCCTGCCTTTCTTGAATCGTTACAAGTCTTTCATGTGATTCGGCCAATTTGACCAATCCGGCTTCAAACCTGTCCTGCCGAACAAGCATTTCGGAAAGCAGTTCCACTATCTTGTCTTCATTTTTCATGGTTAAATTTAAACATTTCTGATTTATGTTGATGGGAGTTTTGTAAATTTTAATATTTAAACCCATGATTTTAAGGTTATATGGTAAAGCAAGGATTTATCATAAAAGAGACAGTGAGTTTTTTAAATATGCCGGTCTTTTTCCTGAAAATGTAGGAGCAAGGCAAATCATCGAAATGGATGTTGACTTGGTTCAGACCTCCTGCGGTTTTGCTGTTCCCTTTATGGATTTTAAGGAAGAGCGGACCACATTGAATGATTGGGCCGAAAAGCAGGGAGAAGCTAACATCAAAGAATATTGGAAAAACAAGAACATGAGCAGTATTGATGGATTTGAGACGAAGATTCTTGAAGGTTAAAAACATCGGTATCTTCACACATATAAAAAAACCTTCTTTTTTTAAATTTAATAATGAAGTTCGGCTTTCAAAATTACATCATTTACCCCAAACCCATCAAATTTCTAAAATGAATTGGGGTTATTTTGAGAATGACATCCCTCTTAATTATAAAAGCTAAAGGTTGCGCAAAATTCAAATAATGAAATTAAAACAACCACAAAAAAACTCTCTGGTATTCGATATAAACATATAAATAGATTGGGTTTATGGATCAGAAACCAGTCCGGCCTTTGGACTGGTTTTTTTCAACATCAAAATTACCCTTACTTCGCATGCTTCGGAACAACTTATTCCCACCCATTTGTCCATTTCAATCAATCCATCAAACTTTATTCCGCAAACACTTCCAGTAATTTTTCAAAATCTTTTCCTGTCTTTCCTGAATGGTAAAGAAAACAGCAGTTTCTTCCGCTGATGGAGTAAAAGACGGATTTAAGCTGATGCCATACTATATTGCATTATACGAGACGCCGCTTGGTTCACTAGTGTGAATTTATTAGGCAAAATATTAAATGAACTGTTGAAGCATTATTTATGAGCATCAAGTACCTCTTTAGAAATCAAGCTTGGTTTTTGAGTTATATACTTCTTGTTGTATCCTGTTCCGAAAAAGTGGATACCGATCAATCTCCGGATAGCCAATGGAAAAGCAGGCTCAATAACCATCAGGATTGGGGGATTTACAGGGGACATTCCTCCGGGATCCAATTCTCCGAATTAGATCAAATCCATACCGGGAATGTTCAGCACCTCGAGAAAGTTTGGGAATATCATCACGGAAATCCTGTAGGACCAGGAATGTATGCCAATCCCATCATCATTGATGGCTTATTGTATTTCACTACCCCGGAAGTAAATGCAGTGGCATTGAATGCGGCTACCGGAAAGGAAGTATGGGTGTTCAGACCTGACGATTACAGAAATGACGAAAGGCCGTTTAGGGGAAGGAATAGAGGACTTACCTATTGGGAAGACTCAGAAGGAAAAAACCAACGGATACTGAATTTTGTAAAAGACCGGATTTATGCCATAGATGCCAAGACCGGTAAACTGATCACTTCCTTTGGCGAAAACGGTTGGATCGATTTAAGAAAAAATTTACCTCAAGACCCGGAGCAGGTTGATTTTGAAGCCACAAGCCAAGGGATGGTCTACCAAAACTTCATCATTATAGGAGGACGTACACCAGAAGAGGATCCCTCAACTCCCGGCGATGTGCGGGGTTATGATGCCCTGACAGGGGAATTCAAATGGATTTTTCACACCATACC
>CAZLJT010000204.1:0-6778 GCA_964559905.1 uncultured Aquiflexum sp. | reverse complement strand
CCCGCTCGGGCAACATCAAGGATTCAATCAGGTGTGTGGTCAAAAATCCATCTTGAGCAATAACTCCTGGGTTTAGTGCCAATTCAGCTATTCTGTGAGAAATGATATTGAGATCAGCAACAGCCTGAGCGTTTTTGGCAAACAACTGGAAAAACCCAGTATCGTCAATAGCATGATAGTCATCATGACCCGCATGTACGTTGAGGGTGGATTTGGTCATGGCCCGGGCCCCGATATTGAGAATGTAGGTCAGTCTTTTGCCCACTGCTGCGTACAATGATTCGTGCATGTAGGCAATCCCTTGGCCTGAGGAGAAGTTTGCTGCCCGCAATCCGGTCATGGAAAGTCCTGCAGTAACTGCTGCTGCTGCATGTTCACCTTCCGGTTCTATAAAAATCAAGGGTCTATCTGAAATATTCAGGTGACCTTTGGCGGCTTCTTCCGCCCAGTATTCTCCCATTTGGGTAGATGGGGTAATAGGATAGGCACCTGCGGCATCTGAGGATTCACGCTCACACATAATGGCAACGGTATTGCCATCTAGGGCTACCCGGGTACCTGGATATTTGAATTGCTTGTTTTTATTTTCCATGACAGTATTTGGATTGTCAGATTAATTAGTTGTTAAGGAATCGAAGGCTGTAATATATTTCTTACAGGAGCGTAAGAACAATTTGGCTTTAAATTGGTCCAAGCCAACATGAAGGAAAAAAACCTGTTCAGAATTTCATTGTAAGCCAACCAATTTTCGGGTTTTCCCGGCAAGGTTTATAAATTCCTTTGCCGTAGCCAAATTGATCATCAGCTTATCTACGTTCTCCGCATCCATTACATAATCGAGATTTAGATCGTTGAATTTGGGATCGATTTTACGGCATTTGATCAAGAGGTCTTGAATAGAATGTGAATTTTGAATCCCAATGCCATGGTTGAGTAAAAAACCGGTCATATACTTTTCAATGGCTTTATAGGCATTTTTGCAGGCATTATAATGAACAACATCCTCTTCTGGTCTGCAAAGTTCTTCTTGTGCATTATTGAACATTTCCTCTGCCTCTGTCAGGGTGGTTTTTGATTTTATCTCGTTCATGGCTAAAATTTTAGGGGTTTTATAATCCATCATTTCCGAACAAGGTATCCACATAATCTCTTTAAAAGCATGACCTAGATCATTGATTCTCATGATTTGTATCAATGGGGAAGAATTGAAAACTTTGCAAGATTTAACTTAAAGCACTGATATCTTTCAATCTTTCAATTTTCAAAACTTCCTTTCACCCATTAAATCCTTAACTTTGAACCATAAGAACCAATCCTAAATTCCCTTATGAACGAAAGGTATATGCAAAGGGGTGTTTCGGCATCCAAAGAAGACGTACTCCAGGCAATATCCAAATTGGATAAAGGTCTATATCCAAAAGCTTTTTGCAAAATAGTGGAGGATACGCTCGGCAACGATCCTGAATATTGCAATATCATGCATGCTGACGGTGCTGGAACAAAGTCTTCGCTCGCCTATATGTATTGGAAAGAAACCGGAGATCTGAGTGTTTGGAAGGGTATTGCCCAAGATGCCATCATCATGAATATCGATGACCTGCTTTGTGTAGGTGCCATCAACAATATACTTGTCTCTTCTACCATTGGTCGAAACAAAAACCTCATCCCAGGCGAGGTTATCTCTGCCATTATCAATGGCACAGAAGAAGTTCTGCAAATGCTACGTGACCATGGCGTCAATGTGGTTTTGACAGGAGGAGAAACTGCCGACGTCGGAGATTTGGTTCGAACAGTTATCGTCGACAGTACAGTAACCTGTAGAATGAGACGGGATGAGGTTATTTCCAACGATAAAATCAAATCCGGTGATGTGGTAGTGGGCTTGGCTTCTTATGGACAGGCTACCTATGAAGACTTTTACAATGGAGGAATGGGTTCAAACGGACTTACCTCTGCCAGGCATGATGTATTCAATAAGCTTTTAAAAACAAAATTTCCTGAAAGCTTTGATTCTGCCGTCCCTTCTGATTTAGTGTATACGGGTAAGTATAACCTTACCGACTCTTCACCGGGATTGCCGGTTGATATGGGTAAACTGGTCCTTTCTCCCACCAGAACCTATGCCCCGATAATGGTGGATGTGTTAAAATATTTACGGCCAAAGATTCATGGGATTGTCCACTGTAGCGGTGGCGCCCAGACTAAGGTGCTTCATTTTGTAGATAATGTGCATGTCATCAAGGACAACCTTTTTGAAACCCCGCCATTGTTTAAGATCATTCAGGAAGAAAGCGGTACAGATTGGAAAGAAATGTATAAAGTTTTTAATATGGGACACCGAATGGAAATCTACCTGGAGGAAAGGTATGCAGAGGAGGTGGTAGATATTGCAGAAACGTTGGGAGTAGAAGCGAAAATTATCGGTAGGGTTGTCCCTCATGAAGGCAAAAAAGTTACAGTAATCGGCAAGCATGGAACTTTTGAGTATTGATGATGCAAAGAAAAATCGCTCATAAGGTTTTTAGAACATTTGCATGGATTTTTGGTGTGGTTGTTTTTTTGGCTTTGGTTACATTGACCAAAGTGGATTGGAGAGATTATAGGGATATGGAATATTACGATCAAACCATGTCCCATTTGGATACCCTGAAGTACAAAACCAAAAAAGGTGACATCTGGTTGGCAGGTTGGTCTTCCTTAAATGTGACCCCTGACACTCCAGCAAAGCTCCTAGGCTATAAACCCAGAGGCAAATATCAATTTGTACAGGACAGCAGTTTTGTCAAATCTTTGGTCATTGGAAATGGAAACTCCACTGTTGCGTTTGTGAATTATGAGCTGATGATAGTCCATCCTTTTCTCCAGGAAAAAATCAACACAGCCATAAAAAAAGAAAATCTACCATTAGACTATGTTTATTTCACAGCGACCCATACCCACAGCGGCATGGGGGGATATATTCCCGGTTTGGTCAGTAAACTTGCTTTGGGCGGAATAGACAAAACGATAGTTTCCCTATTGACAGACAAAACAATTGAGGGCTTAAAAAAAGCACTTTCTGTCAAAGATACCGTCGAAATTTTTTTCCAAAAATCAAGAGCAGATACTCTGGTGGCCAACAGACTGATCAAAGAAGATCCTGTAGACCCCTATATACGACAAATCATTTTTGAAAAGAAAAATGGAATGAAAGGATCTTTTATGACTTTCAGTGCCCACCCGACTATTTTGAACTCAAAGTTTATGGGTCTGTCCGGAGATTATCCGCATTATCTCACCAAAATGATGGAGGATAGCGGCTATGAATTTTCACTTTTTGCTGCAGGTACCGTGGGCAGTCATCGGCCTGTAACGAATGGGAAAGCTCCAGAAGATGTGATGGATTATGCCAAAGCGCTTCATTTAAATCTGGAAGGAAACATTGAAAAGACAACAAGAATCAACCAAAATAGCATTTCCATGGCCCAATTACCCTTAAACCTTAGAAAGGCACATTTCAGGGTAAGGGAAAAAACAAGGGTACGGCCTTGGATTTTCAATGCACTTCTTGGGGATACCAATCCCCATTTTGACATTATCCAAATCGGGAATGTTTTAATGATCAGTTCCAGTGGGGAAATATCAGGAGTTTTTATGGCAGATTGGGAAGCTTTTGCCAAAGATCGCGGATTGGAATTGATCATCACTTGCTTCAATGGGGGTTATATAGGTTATATTACTCCTGATGAATATTACAACTACCCCTTATATGAAGTCCGGGACATGAATTGGTATGGGCCATATAACGGCGCCTATTTTGATGAGATCATCAAGAAATTGATCGATAAAGCAGGTTGATGAATTCTTTTGCGATAACCTCTAAAAGAGCAATAATATCAAGGGTAATATAAATGATGCTTCCAATTTTTGTCTGATGCCCTCTTTATTGTTTTGATTATTGGAAGAAAACTGAAGGAGGTGGAATAAGACCATAATCAAAAGTAAACAACAATGGATTTTGTAAAAAGAAGGTATCCAGAACAAAATAATGATCAAAAACCCTGACAGGAAAATTCCCAAAATCCAAACAAGATTGGACAATTGCCTTTTGGAAATAATTACCAAAACAGAACCATACCCATCTATCCTATCCCCTTCCCGATCAAGAAATGAAAGAATCAATAGATTGATGCAGGCCAAAACCGAATAAGCCCCAAAAAAAAGATAAAAAAAATGGTCAATAAATTCAATTGGGGCCAAAAGCACAGGGACCAAAACAATACCTGCGACATAAAATACAGCAGTGGAAATTTCCTTCAGCCATGAGGCCCTTTCACCTATCCATCTTATTAATCCCATCCAAAAAATCATCATCAAAGCTAAAACCGATCCCGGTAAAACCATAAATTGGATTTGAGCAAAAAGCATCAATAAACACAGACCAAACAAAACAAGGAGTAACCAGATGATAATTATGGATTTAAAATATCGTTGATGAAAGCGGTGCCTTTTGGAAATCGCAGTTCTCCCGGTAAATTTTGCGTCTAACAAATGGTCAATGGTATAAATCCCCCAAACCGCCAAGCCTAAAAGAACATAAGTCAAAAACGGGCTTTTGACATCCAACAAATCGGAAAAAAAATACATACCCGCACAAGCCCCTAGCACCACGTCTAGAGATAAAAGATTGATGGCAAGTAAAAAATATTTGATCTTTTTCATGGCGACGAATCGAGGAAGTTCCCAAATTTAATTCCTCTTTTGTTTTTCATCCATCTGTATTTTATATATTGAAGCAATCATGGCAGCAGAAGTTGCACAAGCCATTAAATGAAAAAAGCCACCTATTGGCAGCTTTTAACTTGGTTTATTGTTTTAATATCAATTACCTTCCAACGCATTTGCACCAGCAACAATCTCAAGGATTTCATTGGTGATAGCAGCTTGTCGGGATCTGTTGTATAATAATTTGAGTTCTTTCAATAATTCTCCGGCATTTTCAGTAGCCTTGTCCATTGAGGTCATCCTGGCCCCGTGTTCTGAAGCATTACTTTCAAGAACAGCTTTGTAGAACTGTGTTTTCAAAGCAGTTGGAACTAAATCCTGTACCACATATTCCTTAGAAGGTTCAAGTATATAATCGGTGCTGACTTCTTTCTTTTCTGAGGCATCAACACCCATAGGAAGGAATTGTTCATGAGTGACGTCTTGAGTAGCCACATTTCTGAAATGGTTGTACACCATGGCTACATGATCGAATTTTCCTGATTCAAAACCTTTCATGGCATAAAGTGCAATTTCCCTGACTTCATCGTATTTCACATCAGCAAAAATTCCATAATAATCAGAATTGACTTGGTATCCTCTTTTTGAAAAATATTCAAAAGCCTTTTTCCCTAGGGGAAGTATAGTGACGTCAGCGTCTTTAAATCTATTTTCCAATAAGTAAACAGCTGCTTTAATAGCATTGGAATTGAAAGCTCCGCATAGGCCTTTATCAGAGGTCATGACTACCAACAAGACACTTTTGACTTCTCTCTGTTGTGCATAGACCACATCCAACTCACCCCCCATTCCGGATATGACATCATTGAGAATAGAGGTAAGTTTTTGAGAATAGGGACGCATTTTCAATATCCTATCCTGGGCTCTTCTCAACTTTGCAGCAGCTACCATTTTCATGGCTCTGGTAATCTGCTGGGTAGAAGTGACCGAGGTGATCCTTTGCTTTACTTCCTTAAGGTTGGCCATAAGATATTATTGTAAGAAAAGAAATATTTTGTAAATAAATCCGGAGAAAACGGGTTATCTCCGGATTGATTGGTTAAATTATTGTTTGGCATACTTGGCAGACAAATCCTTGGCTGCTTGTTCCAGGATTTTTCCGGCCGCATCAATATCATTCTTAAGGATCAATTTCAAAGCCTCAGGATGACTGCTTCTCAAGAGATTGAAAAACTCTGCTTCGAACTGTCTTGCTTTCTCAACCGGGATGCTATCCATAAATCCTTTGGTGGATACATAAATAATCGCAACTTGGTATTCAACCGGAACCGGGGAATATTGAGGTTGTTTAAGAATCTCCTGATTCCTTCTTCCCCTTTCAATAATTCTCTTCGTTGATGCATCAAGATCAGAACCAAACTTGGAGAAAGCCTCCAATTCACGGAACTGTGCCTGATCAAGTTTTAGTGTACCGGCCACTTTTTTCATAGACTTGATCTGCGCATTACCACCAACCCTCGATACAGAAATACCCACGTTGATAGCAGGACGGATACCGGAGTTGAAAAGGTTGGTTTCCAAGAATATCTGACCATCAGTGATGGAAATAACGTTAGTAGGGATATAAGCAGATACGTCACCACCTTGGGTCTCAATGATCGGTAGAGCTGTCAATGAACCTCCACCTTTTACCAAGTGCTTGATAGATTCAGGTAGGTCATTCATTTGCCTTGCAATTTCATCGGAATCATTGATTTTGGCGGCTCTTTCCAATAATCTAGAGTGCAGGTAGAATACATCACCCGGATAAGCTTCACGTCCCGGAGGTCTTCTCAATAATAAGGAAACTTCGCGGTAAGCAACTGCTTGCTTGGAAAGATCATCAAAAATAATCAAAGCAGGACGACCGGTATCCCTTACAAATTCACCTATACAAGCTCCTGTAAATGGTGCATAGAACTGCATTGGCGCAGGATCTGATGCTGATGCTGATACGACTACTGAATATGGAAGTGCGCCGCCCTTTTCCAAAGCTGATACTATACCTGCTACTGTTGAAGCTTTTTGACCGATA
>CAZLJT010000203.1:0-6822 GCA_964559905.1 uncultured Aquiflexum sp. | reverse complement strand
CAAATCAAGCAGTAAAAAGGGGGCTTTTTTATATCGTCTGGATGAAGAATACTACAAAGAAAATTTCCAAAGTATATTAAATTTTATCCCCAAAAATGAAATCCAGATGCTCAATGAGTAATAAATTAATCATATATTTTTTTTTCAAAATTAAATGGTGTATTTATGACACTTATATATGATTTACTAAAATTTTGATTTTCACCTATAAACCAAAGAAATCCGGAAAATGAATTCATGTTTTTCAACATTAGACTATATTGTGTTTATACTTTATGGTCTTATCATTGTTATAATCGGACTTTATGTATAGAGGACAAAGAAAGGAGTTCAAAAAACAGCGCAAGAGTATTTCTTGGCGGATAAATCTTTGACGTGGTGGGCTGTAGGAGCTTCTCTAATTGCAGCAAATATTTCCGCCGAGCATTTTATAGGCACTTCTGGATCCGGTTTTGCAATAGGATTGGGAATCGCTGCTTATGAATGGATAGCAGCAATAGCATTGATAATCGTCGCTAAGTATTTTCTCCCTGTTTTTCTGGAGAAAGGCATTTACACCATGCCACAATTTCTCAGTCAAAGATTTAACAGGGGAGTCAGCACCGCATTTGCGGTTTTTTGGTTGCTGGTTTATGTATTTGTTAACTTGACTTCCGTAAGCTATTTAGGTGCTTTGGCTATGGAAAAAATCATGGGGGTGCCTTTGGCTTATGGAATCATTGGGTTATTGTTATTCTCTGGTATCTATTCAATCTATGGAGGATTAGAAGCTGTGGCCTGGACAGACGTAGTACAGGTATTCGTTTTGATAGCAGGTGGGTTATTGACCACATTTCTGGCCCTGGAGGCCGTTGGCGATGGAAATGGAATACTTGCCGGCTTCGCTACCATCTTCAAAAGCGGGAGAGATCATTTTTCCATGATCATCCCTCAGGGACAATTAATGATTCCAAACGGTGAAGGTGGCTTTAAGGACGCCTATCAGGATCTGCCAGGAGTAGCAGTAATTTTGGGCGCCATGTGGCTTACCAATATTGGTTATTGGGGATTCAACCAATATATTATCCAAAAAGGTCTTGCAGCCAAAAGTATCAACGAAGCAAAGAAAGGACTGATTTTCGCTGGATATCTCAAAATACTTATGCCCTTGTTGGTTGTGATACCCGGAATTGCTGCCTATGTTTTGATCAATGATTTCAGTCCGGAAAAACTTTCCCTTATGCTCAATGTGCCCGTGGAGCAAATAGGAACGATTGACAAATCTGATGAAGCCTATCCTTGGCTGCTCAAAAACTTTGTTCCTACCGGATTCAGGGGCTTGGCATTTGCTGCGCTTGCTGCTGCAATTGTTTCTTCTCTGGCTTCCATGATAAACAGCACTTCTACGATTTTTACGATGGACATCTACAGAACCTATTTCAACCCAAATGCCAACAACAAACAATTGGTAAACACCGGAAGAACAGTAGCAATTATAGCTTTATTGATAGCCATGTTCATTGCACCTAAATTGAGCACTTTGGATCAGGTTTTTCAATATATACAAGAATATACAGGGTATATTTATCCCGGGGTAGTTGCTGTTTTTTGTATGGGATTATTCTGGAGACAGATTACAACTAATGCGGCCTTATGGACAGCAATAGCTACAATACCAGCAGGAATTATTTTTAAAGTACTTTACCCCGAAATGCCTTTCATACTTAGAATGGGTTACGTTTTTATCGTACTTTGTTTCTTGGCTTCTTTGATAAGTTTTTCGGAGAAAAAAACAGGGGTCAATCCAAATTTTGGCAAAAATAAGGGTATATTGATTGTGGGTTATGTTTTTATGATTTTTGGGCTAATCCTTGCGGCTTTGGGCTTGATTTTGTTCAAGCCTTATCAATATATAGGAATCGAATCCATTTTCATGCTCGCTACATTATTTATCATGCTTGGAATTATACTCTTTACCAATACAAGAATGAAATCATCTGATGAAAAAGCTTTTGAGATCAATCCTGAACTCTTCAATACCGCAACACCTTTCAATTTGGGAGCTGCCGGGATTGTTTTGATAGTAGGAATGCTCTATTATTTTTTCTGGATGTAATTTAAAAAATGTTTTACCCGAAAATGACCTTTAATGAAAAACTTGAAACAAAATGAGGTTTGGTTTGTCACAGGGAGCCAACACCTCTATGGAGAGGAGACACTCAGGAAAGTAGCTGAACATTCACTCATTATTGCAAAAGAACTGAATAATTCAAACCAAATCAGCGTAAGTATAATTTTCAAACCCATAGTCAAAACCACGGAAGAAATTTATGCTGTTTGTCTTGAAGCAAATCAATCTGAAGCCTGTGTTGGTCTGATCGCATGGATGCATACTTTTTCACCTGCCAAGATGTGGGTTTCAGGTTTAAAAATTTTGACCAAGCCCCTACTCCATTTGCATACCCAGTTCAACAGGGATATCCCTTGGGATACCATCGATATGGATTTTATGAATCTAAACCAAAGTGCCCATGGAGATAGAGAATTCGGCTTTATGGTGTCAAGAATGAAAATCAACCGTAAAGTGGTGGTTGGATTTTGGGAAGATGAAAAAGTGAAGTCTCAAATTGACACCTGGTCGCGGGCAGCCTCTGCTTGGAAGGATTGGCAAGGCGCAAAATTTGCAAGATTTGGCGATAACATGCGAAATGTGGCTGTTACAGAAGGTGATAAAGTAGAAGCAGAATTGAAATTTGGTTTCGCAGTGAATACACATCCGGTAGGAGACCTAGTCCAAGTAATCAATTCCATTTCGGAAAATGAAATAGATCATTTAGTTTCCGAATATGAAAATACCTATACACTTTCTGCAAATCTTCTTAAAGATGGAGATAGAAGGAATTCCCTCCTAGATGCTGCCAAAATCGAGTTGGGCATGCGTAAATTTCTGAGTGAAGGAAGTTTTAAGGGATTCACAAATACTTTTGAGGACTTGCATGGCATGAAACAATTACCGGGAATTGGTACACAAAGGCTAATGGCTGATGGCTATGGCTATGCAGGTGAAGGTGATTGGAAAACAGCCGCATTAGTGAGAGCAATGAAAGTAATGGGTACCGGCCTAGAGGGTGGTAGCGCCTTTATGGAAGATTATACCTATCATTTTGAGCCGAATAATAATCTGGTTTTGGGAGCACATATGTTGGAGGTAGATCCTGTATTGGCTCAGGGAAAACCAATATGCGAGGTACATCCCTTAGGGATTGGCGGTAAAGAAGACCCGGTAAGATTGGTTTTCAGTGGCAAGGCGGGACCCTCCCTCAACGCTTCTTTGGTGGATATGGGCAATAGATTCAGATTGGTAATCAATGAGGTTGATGCTATAACCCCTCCCTATGATTTTCCAAAACTTCCTGTTGCTAGGGTGATGTGGAAACCCTTACCCGATATGAAAACAGCTTGCGCTGCATGGATTTATGCTGGAGGAGCTCACCATACCTGTTTCAGCCAAAACTTGACAACCGAGCATTTAGAAGATTTCGCTTCCATTGCGGGAATTGAAAAAGTAATCATAGATCAAAAGACCGAATTGAGGCAGTTTCAGAATGATTTGAAATGGAGTGAAATCTATTACAAGCTAATTGATAAATAATTGATAGTGAATGAGGCTGTCTCATTAGTGTAATCTCCAAAATTTTATCCAAATATAATTTGGGATTTGATTTGACAAAGCTTTGCGTCCTTGTGCCTCTGTGGCAGTTTGAACAAATTTGGTCACAAAGACACTCAGTCACAAAGACCCTAATTGTAAAACCGATACTTTATTTGGTAATGAAATTTGAAAGACGATTTATGATACGGCCTTGTTTTTCTTAAAAAAACAAATGGGAAACTAATGAGACGAGAACATGTCACTTTAAAAGATATTGCAAAAAAGCTGAACCTGTCTGTTTCCACAGTATCGAGAGCACTTAGTGACCTCCCTATAATCAATGAAGAGACCAAGAAAAAGGTTATGATAGCCGCAAAGGAAATGGATTATCATCCCAATCTTTTTGCTAAATTCCTTAAAACCAAATCTTCAAATACCATTGGAGTCGTTGTACCGGACCTCGAAATGCATTTTTTTCCTCCTGTATCAGCGGAATGCAAAAGACCTGCTTGGCAAATGGCTACAATCTAATCATTTGTCAATCCAATGAATCATTGGAGCAGGAAAAATTCAATATCAAAACTCTACAAGACTCTAGAGTTGATGGCATTTTGATTTCCCTATCAAGAGAGACTGACTCTTTTGAGCATTTAGAACAATTGAAAGAACATCAGATACCTTTTGTTTATTTTGATAGGGTACAAGAAAATGGGACTAATTCACAGATTGTTATCAACGATGCGGAAAGCTCTTTTAAAGCCACAGAATATTTGATTCAAAAAGGATATAAAAAAATCGCTTTTTTGTGTGGTCCCAAAATCCTCAGCATTTGTAAAAATAGGTTGATTGGATATCAAGACGCACTTAGAAATCATCAAATGGATTTCAATACAGATTGGGTTTTGGAATCAGACCTTTCAAGAGCATCTACAGAACTGTGTATTGATTTTTACCTAAGATTAAATGACAGGCCTGATGCCATATTGGCTATAAATGATATGGTAGCAATTAACTGTATTCGTCATCTGAAAAAAAAAGGCATCAAAATACCTCAGGAAATGGCAGTCATGGGTTTTTCCAATTCACCTGTCTCGGAGGTTATCGAACCAAACCTGACCACTGTAGAACAACCCTCATTTGATATGGGCAAATTGGCAGCACTGCGACTGTTGGAAGAAATTAGGAATCCCGATTTGATGCCTCACAAAATCTTTACTTTAAATACCAAAATTATTGAAAGAGACTCAACCTAAGGATGAGTAAAAAGCTGTATATTAAAGAGTATTCAATTCCGCCAATCTTTGGATGTGAATACTGCTTTTTGAATTCTAAAGCAAAGTTAAAAATTGAAGTGCTTGACTTTGGATAAAGATTTTTCTCCTAATAATTTATAATTTGCAGCCTATCTACAAACTGACAATCCATTTAGAATGCAAACCAACTTGAAAAAAGATATTCTTCCTCACTTCATAGGTATAGCTATTTTTTACCTTGTCGTACTGTTTTACTTCTCTCCCGCAGTATTTGACGGAAAAATCATCTTCCAATATGATATTCTTCAGTGGGAAGGTGCAGCAAAAGAAATCATGGATTATAGGGCTGAAACCGGAGAGGAAGCGTTATGGGCAAGTCGGTTGTTCAGTGGAATGCCCGCTTATTTGGTGAGTTATGAGATTCCCGGCGATATCACCAATTTTTTGACAAAGGTTTTTACTTTGGGCCTGCCCCACCCTGTTAATTCCCTGTTTTTTGGTATGGTTTCCATGTATATTTTACTGCTGAGTTTCAAAGTCAGACCTGAATTTTCTATACCTGGAGCCATAGCATTTGCCTTTAACACCTTCCATATCATTAGTTTGGACGCGGGACATAATGCTAAAATCTGGGCAATTTGTCTTATACCCCTGATTTTGGCGGGTATTCACTTGACATTTACAGGTAAACGATTGCTCGGCCTGGCCTTATTTGCTTTTGGATTGATGCTTCAATTGAAATTCAATCATTTACAGATTACCTATTACACTGTACTCATTGTAGGATTCTATGGCATTGCTCAATTGGTGGAAGCACTGAAAACAAAAAAAATCCCGGAATTTGGCAAAATATTATTCATTTTGGTTTTGGGAGCCTGTTTAGCAATAGGTTCAAACCTCAGCCGCTTTGCTTCAGTTTTGGAATACAGTCCCTTTTCAACACGAGGTTCTTCCAATGTTTCTTCAGCAGATTCCCCACAACAAGGATTGGACAAGGATTACGCTTTCAATTGGTCTCATGGCAAAGTGGAAACCTTGACACTTTTAGTGCCTTATCTCTATGGCGGCGCTAGTGTGGAACCACTTCCAAAAGATTCTAAATCAGAAGAGGCTCTACGCTCTTTTGGTGCACAACCTGAACAAATCTCTGACTTTGTAAAAAACGGCAGGACTTATTGGGGTGACCAACCTGGAACAGGCGGCCCTATTTATGGAGGAGCAATTATGATTTTTCTATTTGTTTTGGGACTTTTATACGCTCCCATAAAAGAAAAATACATTTTCATTTCCGTAATCATTCTCTCGATAATGTTGGCTTGGGGTAAAAACCTGGAATGGTTCAATTATGCTGTTTTTGACTATTTACCTGGATATAATAAATTCAGGGCTGTGACCATGGGGCTATCAATGGCTTTGTTCGCCATTCCTGTATTAGGCAGCTTAGGTCTAGAGCACTTCTTCAGAAACAATGACTATAAACGATTTGTTAAAAATCTACTGATTGCCGTCGGAAGTACCGCTGGTTTGGCTTTGCTTTTTTTAGTTTTTGCAGGTATGTTCGGCTTTAGTGGACAAGTAGATGTTAATTTTCCGGATTGGCTTGCTGAGGCACTTCAAGAAGATCGAAAATCAATCATGCGAAGCAGTGCCTTGAAAAGCACTGTCTTCATTCTGTTATCTGCGGGATTGATTTGGGCAGCGTTCAAAAATAAAATATCTCTTCAAATTGCCGGACTATCTATAGCACTACTTTTAATAATTGACCTGTGGACTATCAACAAAAGGTATTTAAATGAAGAAGCCTTTCAGTTTAGTCCAAAAGATCAGTTTTTTGCAAAAAGTCCTGCAGATGAAAAAATCCTGGCCGATAGAGCTTATTTCCGGGTTTTGAACTTGGAAAATCCTTTTAATGATGCAAGAACAAGTTATTATTTCAAC
>CAZLJT010000202.1:0-6824 GCA_964559905.1 uncultured Aquiflexum sp. | reverse complement strand
ATACTTGTAACAATCATTTATTATCACAGAAATGACATTAGATTGAATTTCTCCTTAGACCCCTCAAAGCACCAACCGAAAAAAGTGCTTCAAACAACTGTCTTTCTTTCATTTGTATTTGCTTTTTATCTGATCAACATATTCGCCCAAATGATCCCTAAACTACTTAAAGGTTCCTCTTATGAACAATTTACTCCTATAGTTTTCTTGATTTTAGGATCATTTTTGATTGCAATGACCCTGACAATCTATCAGACCATCAATCTCAAGACCTTAAAATTGATCAAGTGATGAAACTAACCAAAGCCCAAATCGAACAACTCAAAAAACTAATTTCCTACAAGGGCTATCCAGAGATCGATGTGCAATATGAAATCCTGGACCATGTGGCTTGTAAAATTGAGGAGTTAATGGAACAAGACCCTAAGGTTACCCTAGAAGCTGCCTTTGCGAAAGTGCATGCTTCTTTTGGAATCTTTGGGTTCTCGGAATTGGAGGAGTCTTACAAAAAAATGATTCGAAAGAGGCTTTGGGGATATTATTGGTCAGCGCTTAAGGATTTGTTGTTGAGTTACAGGGTTATTTTTCCAATTGGCCTTCTTTATGTGTTTTTTCAATCTTCAATTCTGCTTCAGGATTCTAGGGTGTGGTTTGCAATGATCATTGCCTTTCTACTATTTTCATTCTTTTGGGTAGTAATCCGGTATTGGGGCAAACATAAAAAGTACAAGAAATATGCTTCTTACATTGCCTCCAACAGTGTGTTCCAGATTATTAATTTTGGCGTGATTGTATGTATGCAGGGACATACTTTTGTATACCGAGCGCAAGGTAATCAAGATGGACTTTTTGCCAATATTTTTATAGGCTCTATTTTGCTTGCGATCACTTTTTTGTTTATCAGTATTTTCATTCTGCCTAGGGTATTAGACCGAAGCATTGCTGATACAGAAGCTTTGATTCAAGTCTATGAGGAAGGTTGAACATTTCTCATAATATATTTTTATGTACTTAACCCATGTTTTTGACAGCGGCATGGAAGAATCCAATTCATTCGGACAAGGTTTCAAATGATTTTCTTCCGCTTCGCATTGCATACTTAGGACAAGATGGGAAATATTTTGATTTACTAAAGAGCTCTTTTTCCTTTATCTTTTCATTATGATTTTTAAGTCAATCGGTGAGAAACAAAATATTCTTCCTACCTTTGCACCCTAATTCAATTTTACAATGCTTAATATTCGGAATATCGCGATTATCGCACACGTTGACCACGGTAAGACCACCTTGGTGGACAAAATCATTCACATCTCCAAAATCTTCCGTGAAAACCAACAATTTGACGACCTGATTCTTGACAGTAACGACTTGGAGCGGGAAAGAGGGATCACCATTCTTTCAAAAAACGTCTCCGTTAGATATAAAGACACCAAAATCAATATCATCGATACCCCCGGTCACGCTGACTTCGGTGGTGAAGTGGAAAGGGTTTTGAAAATGGCCGATGGAGTTATCCTATTGGTGGATGCCTTTGAAGGTCCAATGCCCCAGACCCGATTTGTATTGGGTAAAGCATTGGCACTTGGATTGACCCCTATCGTGGTGGTCAACAAAGTGGATAAGGAAAACTGTAGACCTGATGAAGTACATGAGGCCGTATTTGACCTGATGTTCAACTTGGACGCAACTGAAGACCAATTGGATTTCCAGACACTTTATGGTTCAGCCAAAAACAACTGGATGGGTCCAGACTGGAAAAATCCTACAGATACCATTCTTCCTTTATTGGACGCCATCATTGACCATATACCTGCACCAAAGATTGACGAAGGTACTTTGCAGATGCAGATCACTTCCTTGGATTACTCCTCTTTTGTTGGCCGTATCGCTATCGGAAGGGTAAAAAGAGGCAGCATCAAAGAAGGCGCACAGTTGACACTTTGCAAAGCAGATGGGGTATTCAAGAAAGTTAAAGTAAAAGAACTTCATGTTTTCGAAGGACTTGGAAAAAATAAAGTTGCAGAAGTTCATGCTGGCGATATCTGCGCGGTAACAGGTATTGAAGACTTCGAAATCGGAGATACGTTGGCCGATTTGGAAAATCCTGAACCACTTCAAAGAATTTCGATCGATGAGCCTACGATGAATATGCTCTTCACGATCAATAACTCCCCGTTTTTTGGCAAGGAAGGCAAGTTTGTGACTTCAAGACACTTAAGGGACAGGCTTTTCAAGGAAATGGAAAAAAACCTTGCCCTTAGGGTAGAGACTACTGACAATGAGGACAAATTCCTGGTTTATGGCCGTGGTATCCTGCATTTGTCGGTTTTGATCGAAACCATGAGAAGGGAAGGTTATGAAATGCAGGTTGGTCAGCCTCAGGTGATATTCAAAGAAATCGATGGGGTAAAAAACGAACCAATAGAAACCCTTGTGGTGGATGTCCCTGAAACTACAGCAGGAAAAGTAATCGAATTGGCCACCCAAAGAAAAGGTGAATTGTTGATCATGGAACCTAAGGGTGATTTACAACATTTGGAATTCAAAATTCCATCAAGAGGCTTAATCGGTTTGAGAAACAATGTGTTGACCATGACTCAGGGAGAAGCTATCATGAACCACAGGTTCTCTGCATACGAGCCTTTCAAAGGGCCTATCCCGGGAAGAATCAACGGTTCCCTAATATCCATGGAAGGTGGGCAATGTACTGCTTATGCCATCGATAAGCTACAGGACAGAGGTACGTTCTTTATCGATCCAGGAGATGAACTGTATGCAGGTCAGGTAATCGGAGAGAACTCCCGTGACAATGATATCGTGGTCAACGTGCAAAAAGGTAAGAAACTGACCAACATGCGTGCATCAGGTTCTGATGATAACGTAAGAATCCAGCCTGCCAAAAAGTTTTCTTTGGAAGAAGCCATGGAATACATCCAAAAAGATGAATACCTTGAAATCACTCCAAAATCCATCCGTATGAGAAAAATCTACTTGGATGAGAATGAGAGGACGAGGATGGCGAAGAAAGATTCTTAATTGTACGAAGTACAAAGTACCAAGTACAAAGACAGACCCCGAGGATTTTTGAAATCTTAGGGGTCTTTTTTTTGACCTTTGAGGTTTCCAAAAAACCTCGAAGGTCTTCTTTTTATCAACAGTTAAGACCTGGTAAATACTGAAAACCTGACAGGTCTTTTTCCTTTTACTACAATAAATGAAAAGGCAAAACCTTGACGCTGTACCCATCCTGTTTGAGTTTATCTTCTTGGGCTATTTTATTGTTTAGTAACAAATACTTTTAATGTTTAATAAACAACATTATTGAAATAAAATATACTGAGCTTCATTTTGACTGATTTTCATAAAATTCATTTTAAATTAAATAGATGAAAAATCTTCTTTTGCTTTCGATAATTCTCTTAATGATGGCCAACTGCTCCAAAAAATCCGATCCTATTGCAGACATCTTCGGAGATTATCAGGGCGAAAAACCCGGTGCAGCAGTAGCTATAATCCAAGATGGCGATATCGTTTATCATCAATCCTATGGAATGGCTGAGATGGAATCAAAAAGACCGGTGCAGTCAAATACCAATTTCAGGTTGGCTTCTGTCACCAAGCAGTTTACAGCTACCGCCATTTTGCTTTTGGAGGAAAAGGGATTAATTGATCTGAATTGGACTTTGGATCAGGTATTTGAGGATTTTCCTGAATATGGTCAAAATATCCAAATCCATCATTTATTGAACCACACTTCCGGAATATGGGACTATGAGGATTTTGTGTCGGATTCTGCTTTGGTCAATCCCGTTATGGACCAAGGAGTGCTGGAAATCATTCAAAACACTGATCAAACCTACTTCCCTGCCGGCGAACAGTTCCGATACAGCAATACGGCTTATGCTTTTTTGGCCCTGATGGTGGAGAAATATTCTGGACAGGATTTTCCTGAATTTCTAGAAGAAAATATATTCAAACCATTGGATATGAAGGCTACAGTTGCCCATATCAAAAACCAAAATACTGTCCCCGAAAGGGCTTATGGGTATACTAAAGAAAATGGTCAATGGATCAGAAAAGACCAAAGCAGCACCTCAGCGGTTTTGGGAGATGGAGGCATTTATTCCAATGTCTTGGACCTCTTCAAATGGGATCAAGCACTTTACAAAGGCACTATTTTACCCATGTCCACCATCGAAAAAACATTTACCAATGGACGGCTCAATGATGGAAGTCTGATTGATTATGGATTAGCCTGGCATATCAAGGAGTATCAGGGAGAAAAAGTAGTATACCACACCGGCAGCAGTACCTCTTTTCGGAATATCTTTTACAGAATTCCCTCCCGGAATTTAAGTATCATCATTTTAACCAACCGGAATTTGCCCGAAGAAGAAAGTATGGTGGATTTGGCGGAGAGGGTTTTGGAGGGGAATTATAAAGAATGGGGTTCAACTTTGTAAAAGGGGAAGATTTTTAAACATTTATCCTTGATTAAGTTTTCCTTTTCATAAAAGCTCTAATATAGGTTTAAAGCGTCAGCCAAAACCTGTCTGGATAATTTTCATTAATGTTGAGAGCCCGACGTCACTTGCGTTATTTTCAATGCCCTTTCAATTTCTTCCTTTGGTGTTTTTTGGGTTTTCTTTTGAAATCCATTTCCCAATTTATTTTCCAGCTTTTAGTTAGTGGATGACACTATTACTTAAGACTATGCAAATAATAAAACTCATTCGCTGGCATTTGCTCAAGATTTAAAAGATTAAAATAGTTATCTCCAATAAAAGTAAGTTTCATTATTCCGGGAGCCACATCACAAATATCTATAATCGTATTATTGTCCTTTCTACCGATTAAGCCTAGATTATATAAATTAAAAAAATCTTGCAGCAAAAATTCTATCTCAGCCGATAATGTTACATGGGAACCTCGTAAATCATTTTCCCTTAAGGCGAATTTATTATTTTCATTTTGTCCAACTAACGATAAAATAGAAAGTTGTCTATAACTAAACTGCTGAACTGAATTTAAAATTTGATTTGCATTGTCAGGATAAATGGTGTTATCAAATGCAACATTCTTATAAATGTTTGAAATATATTTTATTTTCTTTTCTTCATATTCATTTTTACATTTTAGTAAAATTCCTTCAAAAAGCTCTTCTGCTTTACTTCTGTTAATTTTATCGAAATTAAAAAAGCCATCTTGCCTTAAAACTAAGCCGTTATCAATTTTTTCTTGAACTCCTAAAATAGTAAGCCCAGCGGCAGCTCCGACCCTTGCTTGTTCTCTATTTGACAAATATTTATCCGCAAATTCACTAAGTCCTTTAGAAATTAATACGCCTGCAACACTTCCGCCAATAGAACCTAAAGGTCCTCCAAGCAAACCAATAGCTCCGCCAATACCTGCTCCAAAAGTCTCTGCTCCTGTTTTTATTAAAACTAATGCCTTATTATCTTTTTCCATTATTTTGGTTTATGCATGTTATAAACTTATTTGTGTATTTGAAGAATCCAACCAAATTAATTAAAATTCTATAACTTAAACAGATACTTTTAAAAGGTAAAAATATCCAGTAAAATTTAAAATCGATCTGATTTTAAAAACCAAAAAGCTTCTTTTTGATAACTTCCCTATCTACAAATTCCTCCAAAATATTTAAGTAGTCCATTTCCCCTTATTTACCCCTCATCTCCCTAAACCTCTGATCAAACCTCAATGGCTCAACAGAAACTACTCGAATCTTTTTTGCTTCATTATGATTAGGGTTGATTAAATAATTAAACTCAGGGGGAACAATACTACTCGGCACTTTTAATACTGCAGCAATATTTTCCATGACAAAATCATCTCCGATAAATTGCGTTTCAAGTATGGGAGGATTGGCACCCCAGTTTTCTGGAAGGTCTTCGGACCTTAACTCCAAAATCTCTATTTCATCCGGGATTTCTATTTCAACATAATACCTATCTGTAGGTAGGTCTTCACTGAGATCCAAATGAACAGATACTTCCAAAGTTGCCAAGGCTCTCGATGCGGAAGTGTAAACCAGATAGGTGTTGGGGCTGTTCCATCGGAAACCTTCTGTTAAAGCCGCCCCTGTCCCACTCAAGGTGGTTTCAAGGTATTTCCTCCTCTCGATCCTATAAACCCTCATCAAGCAAGATTTCCATATTCCAGCCTGTTAAGGCAGTTTTTGACTTCCTGAATACCCGTCAAAGAATCGAACAGACTTTCCGGAGCCACTTCCCCTAAAGAAATATTTGGCTTTTTTAACCAACGCTGGAATTTTTCTTTTTCATCATTGAACACTTCTAAACCGAAATCCAGCAACTCTGTCAATACCAAAACAACCTCGCTGTCTCTCCCACTCAGCAAATCCTTGTCTTTCTTTTTTTTGTTATAAGTAGTTTGGGGAATACCAAAAAGCTGTAAAATCTGCTTTACAGGTAAATCTGCCCTTTTGCTCAAGACTTCAAAAGATTCATAGGGGAGCCCTTTTCTGATAATATTTACCCGATCCATTTGAGTCGACCATTCATATTCCCCTTCAGCCAATTGTAAACGCCACTTTGGATTTCTTGCCCTTTGAATGCTGCTTTTAGGATCATACCATTTGGTGCTCACAGATTTTTCTTTGTTTTCCATTTCAATAGCAACATATTTGCTATAAACATACAACATATTTGCTATCATTGCAATTCTCGCCAGAATTCAATCTCAAAACAATTCATGATGGATATTGGTAAATAGGCATAGCAAGTCTTACCGCTTGAATAGTTTAGAAAAAAAACCGGACATCCCTGCCCGGTTTTTCTTGT
>CAZLJT010000201.1:0-6864 GCA_964559905.1 uncultured Aquiflexum sp. | reverse complement strand
TTTCATGTAATTACACACAATTTTTTTACGGTTCTGCGTCCTTTAGCGTGAAACAAATATACCAACATTATAAAATCACTCCAACTATCCCAGCACCCACTCCCCAAACAAACTTGCCTTCAGGTAGGAAACTTGCAGCTTGCAACTAAAAAACCCCTCCAAATCAATACTCAATCCAAGGAAAATATTATTTTTGTCAATAGCAAAACACCTTTAAAATGAGCACCTATCATTCCCCTCGACTGAGCATCAAAGCTTGGGCCGAGCAAGACAGACCCAGAGAAAAAATGATGCAACAAGGCAGACACACCCTGAGTGATGCAGAATTGTTGGCCATATTGTTGGGTAGCGGCAACACCGAAGAAACAGCCGTAGATCTCGCCAAACGCATATTGTCCGACGCAGACAACAACCTGAACAAACTCGGCAGAGCTTCTATCCATGATCTAATGAAAAACTTCAAAGGTATAGGTGAAGCCAAAGCTATTACCATCGTTGCTGCTCTTGAACTTGGACGTCGGCGAAAAGATCAACCCCAACCGGAAAACCCCAAAATCTCAAGCAGCAGCTCTGCTTTTGATATCCTGTATCCGAAGTTGGTCGATCTGGATGTTGAGCACTTCTACACATTATATCTAAACCGGCGCAATGAAATAATTCTTGAGAAACTCATATCAACAGGAGGCATTCACGGAACAGTAGCAGATATAAAAGTGATCCTGAAATATGGTATTCAATGCGGTGCAAGTGCTATGATCCTCGCTCACAATCATCCATCAGGCAACCTGAAGCCATCTGAACAGGACAAGCTGCTCACCAAAAAGGCCAAAGAAGCAGGTAATCTGATGGAAATGCAAGTGCAGGATCACATTATCATCGCAGGCAATAAGTACTTGAGCTTTGCCGATGAAGGTCTACTATGAAGGTTTTTACTTTTCTTCCGTAGGCAGATTGCTCTCCTCGATGATGTAATCCGGGCGCCGTCTTACATCATTCGCTATGCGGCTGATGTACTCTCCAATCACTCCAATGCTCAGCAACTGCACCCCTCCTATGAACATGGTGCTGATGATGATGGAAGTCCAACCGGTAATTGCCTCCTGAAGGATGAATTTGGAGTACAGCGCGTACAAAATAATCAAAAAAGCTACCAACGAAAAAATCACCCCCAATAGAGATGCAATCTGCAAGGGTAGGTTCGAAAATGAGGTGATACCGTCCAGGGCAAAGCGGGCCATTTTCATCAGAGAAAATTTGCTGCTTCCATGCAACCGCTCATCCCGATCATAGTAAACAAATGCCTGCCTGAAGCCAAGCCAGGCTATTTGCCCCCTCAAGAAACGATTAGTTTCAGGTAGCGCGAGCAGGTGCTCAAGAACCTCCCGGCTGATCAGTCTGAAATCACCGGTGTCCAGCGGTATATCCACCGCTGTAATTTTTCGCATGATGCGGTAAAACATCTGCGCAGAAAACTTTTTGAACCAGGTCTCTCCCTTGCGGGAGCGCCTGCGTGCATTCACGACTTTGTAACCTTCAAGGTACTTGCTGTAGAGTTCCGGGATCAGCTCCGGCGGATCTTGCAGATCCCCATCCATGACCACAACAAGTGAACCGGAAGCCCCCCGCATTCCTGCGAAAATAGCGTTTTGATGCCCAAAGTTTCTGCTCAAACGAATAAATCTTACTTGCTGATCCTTTTCGGATAACTCCTGAATAATATGGAAGGTATTATCTCGGCTCCCGTCATCTACTAGGATAATTTCATATGCGCAATCAAGCCCTTTCAATGTTTGGCTGAGGCGTTTGTAAAGTTCATGAAGATTTCGTTCTTCATTGAAAACCGGAGCCACTACGCTTATTTTGACGGCAAGAGACATCAACAGTGTTTTAAATTACATGACTGCTGCAAGATACAGTCATTTTAAGTAAAGATTCTGCAGAAGCAGACATTTAATCTCTGTAGAGCGTCATCCGATCATACAGGTATAAGTCATACTGCTCGATTACATGAATCAACTTTTTGGCGTAGTTCGGATCTGTGGCGTAACCGCATTTCTTAAGACCGTTGGCCCATCCGATATAATCGGTTGAACTCAGTGAAAACAATTCCTTGTAATATTTTCTGTTGCTCAGAAAATTTGAATGATCCCTCGCAGACTCAAAAAATGAGTTGTATGCTCGGAAGCATGATGGAATTATTTTGCCGTTTTTATCCACATCATCGTCCTTGTGTTGATAAGTATTGCCGACCCAGTTTTCCTTACATTTTATTCCAAAATAGTTATTGGCTTCTTTGGCAAGTATGCTGTTGCCCCAATTGGTTTCAATGATTGCCTGAGCAATCTTTATGGATGCAGGAATCTTGTATGCATGCATGTCAGCAACTGCGACATCAGCAAACAAATCAATGAATTGCTGCCTGGGACTCCAAGACCAGGAAATACAAAAAACTGCAGCAAGCGCCACTATAAGGAACCTGTAAAAACCAACCATAGATATTTCTTTCTGATTTTTCTAACTCAAATATCATGCCATTTTCCAAGAACCACCCTAAAATCATCAGGCATTTTGAAGAAAAAGTTAGGCACTTCATACCAAAACAATAAATTCCTGTTTTTCAGCAGATAAAGTATGCTGTATGCATCAAATTTTGAGCAATATTTTTTTATTTACAACCTTAATTGAATGAGCATTTGTCTTATCAACGCAATTGCCTCACAATTCAAATTAAAACAGGAAATCTATGTCTCAAATACTACAACTTGGAGATCCCCGCCTTTACGAAAAATCGGATCCCATTTTCAACGATGAGTTTCCGATGATTGACTTTTGGGTGTCTAAGCTCCGCGATGAAATGCAGATCATACGCAATACTTATGGCTTTGGCCGCGGTATAGCAGCACCGCAGCTCGGCATCATGAAGCGACTTATCTACATTCAAATTGACAAGCCCTTGATTATAGTCAATCCCGAAATAATCTCACATAGCGAAGAAACATTTGAGCTGTGGGACGACTGCATGTGTTTTCCAAACCTCCTTGTCAATGTTCGCAGATATGCTGCCATCAGAGTTCGCTATCTAAATGAATATGCAGAAGAACAGACTTTGGATGCTGAGGGCGCCCTTTCAGAATTGCTGCAGCACGAAATTGATCATCTGGAAGGCATTCTTTGTACTATGAGGGCTATTGATAATAAGTCATTCAGGTGGCGAGCTTAAATAAATGAATATGCACTCAAAAGTCTACACTCAAAATCATCCGAATAATAAATTACCTGATAACTCCATAGCTGAGATGCTGAAAAATGCAGATCCGCTCAGCTTCCACCAATCCCTTTCTGAGTACAGTCCTACCCCCCTTCATAGTCTGGATGGGCTCGCCAAAAGTGCAGAAGTGGGTAAAATATATGTCAAAGATGAATCACATCGATTTGGCCTGAATGCTTTCAAAGCAATGGGAGCCTCCTTTGCCCTACATCAGGTGCTATCGGGTAATCCCGATGCAGCCATTATTTGTACCGCCACTGACGGCAATCACGGCAGAGCTGTGGCATGGTCAGCTGCCAGAATGGATAAAAAAGCAGTGATTTTTGTCCCAAAAGGGACCGTGGATGCAAGAATCAAGGCAATTGAAAATGAAGGCGCTGAAGTGTTTGTCGTTGATGGTCATTACGATCAGGCATGCAAAGAAGCCCTGGATTACAGCTTGGAGTACGGGGCTTTATTGGTTCAAGATACTGCCTGGGAAGGCTACGAAGAAATTCCCGCATGGGTTCTTTCAGGCTATTTTACACACTTTATGGAACTTGAAAACACACTTCACACTTTGCCAAATGCTTCGGTAGATATGGTATTTCTTCAGGCAGGAGTAGGAACTTGGGCAGCATCCGCTGTTTGGTATTACCTGCAAAGGTATGGCGAAAACAGACCAAAACTTATTCTGGTTGAACCTTTCGCTTCTGATGGAATTTTCCAATCCTTCAAAAATGGCCATCGAAGTCTTCCTTCAGGGAATCAGCAAACCATCATGGCAGGTCTAAACTGCGGCATTCCTTCCCTCACTGCATGGGACATACTGAAAGCCGGCATAGATTATTCTGTCCTGATTGAGGACAGTCATGTAGAAATGGCAATGCGGCAGCTTTATCATTCTCAGGGTAGTGACCCGACCATAATATCAGGCGAATCCGGCGCGGCCGGTATGGCTGCATTCCTGGCGATCATAGCTGATGCAGAATATGGCGATTTAAAAAAACGGATTGGCATTAACGCTTCATCCCGTATATTGCTATTCAATACAGAAGGAGATACAGACCCTATTAACTTTGACAAGATTGTTCATAAAATATAAGCCCCCATTCATAAAATGAATAAAAACCCATACCCCTTTCCTGGCCTAAGTAGTGAAGAAGCGAAAGAAATGCTCATTAAATCGGGGCCAAATAAGATTACTGCAAATGAAAAGCACCCTGCTTGGCTGGCAATTAAAGGTGCTGTCACAGAACCTATGTTTATCCTGCTCGTTGCATGTGCGCTTATCTATCTGATTCTGGGAGAATATGCAGAGGCCTGGTTCATGATGGGTGCCATCCTGCTTATATCCGGGATTTCTTTTTACCAGGATACCCGCAGCCGGAAAGCACTGGAAGCGCTCCAAAAATACACGCAGGCAAAAGCTACAGTTATCCGAAACAATCAACTTTTATACATACCGGTTGAGGATATCGTCCCCGGAGACTTTGCAGTAGTAAAAGAGGGAGAAACCATACCCGCTGATGGCGAAATTAAGTATCAGCACGATTTTTCCGTAGATGAATCACTGATCAGCGGGGAAGCATTTTCTGTTTTTAAAGATACTGAAGCCCAAAAACAAGTATATCAGGGCACAATGGCAGTATCTGGGCAGGCGGTTTTTGTTGTGAATACCACCGGATCCGCTACTAAGTTTGGGAAGATAGGTGTATCTCTTGCAGGAATCAAACAAGAGAAATCCCCGCTAAACAAACAAATTAGTTCATTTGTCAAAATGATGGCACTGATAGGTAGTGTCATATTTCTGATAATATGGGGGTACAACTATTATTTGTCAAGAGATGTGCTCGATAGTCTGCTTAAAGGTCTTACCATAGCTATGTCTGTTTTGCCTGAAGAAATACCCGTTGCATTTTCCACATTCATGGCGCTTGGAGCCTGGAGGCTTATGAAATTGGGAATAGTGGTGAAACAGACTCAGGTTGTTGAGGCCCTGGGTGCAGCCAATATCATCTGTACCGATAAAACCGGCACCATCACAGAAAACAGAATGGAACTTATCAAGGTCTACAACTTTGAATCCAAAGAGCTGTTCGAAAAAGAAAAAATAAAATCCCGGGAGGCTTTTGAGCTCTTGAGTGCCGCCATGTGGGCCAGTGAGCCCGTTCCCTTTGATCCCATGGAAAAGGCCCTGCACAATATCTATACTGATGTAGCGGAAAAGGACCTTAGAAAGGAATTCAGCATGATTCACGAGTACCCGCTTGATGGCAAGCCCCCTATGATGACCCACATCTATGAAAATAGTGCGGGAACCAGAATCATAGCTTGTAAAGGCGCACCGGAGGCACTTATAGAACATTCCGCTCTCTCAGATCAGGAAGCTTCAGATGTAAGAAAAGTCCTGGATGAGTTTACTATTCAGGGACTTAGGGTCCTTGGGGTAGCCATTGCTGAACATCCGGGCTCGGATTTTCCCGAGGAACAACAATCTTTCGCGTTTCAATTTCTTGGGCTAATAGCATTTTATGACCCTCCTAAAAAGAATATTGCAAATGTCTTTGGGCAGCTTAGAGATGCCGGTATCCATGTGAAAATCATCACCGGAGACAACCCGCTTACCACACTCACAGTGGCCAGACAAGCCGGATTGCATGGATATGAAGAAGGCATCACAGGGGAAGAACTTAGCAGCTTGAGCGATAGCGAATTCAATAAAAAAGTGCTTGAGTTAAATGTATTCACGAGAATGTTTCCCGAAATGAAACTCAGAATCATCAATGCTCTGAAGGGAATGGGCTATATCGTCGGGATGACCGGAGATGGAGTCAATGACGGCCCCGCTCTCAAAGCCGCACATATTGGAATAGCCATGGGTAAGCGGGGCACAGAAATAGCCAGAGAATCCTCGTCTATCATCCTGACAGATGATGATTTTTCTAAGATGATCGAGGCCGTAGCCATGGGAAGAAAGATATACTTCAATCTCAAAAAAGCTATCCGATACATCATTTCTATTCATATTCCCATCATTCTAACAGTAGCTTTGCCTTTGTTTCTCGGATGGATCTATCCCGCCATCTTTACACCGGTTCATGTTATTTTTCTTGAATTGATTATGGGACCCACATGCTCCATTATATATGAAAATGAGCCCCTCGAAGCCAACAGCATGCAGCAACCACCCCGGGAAAATAATTCAACATTCATAAACAGAAAAGAATTGTTTATCAGTATCATTCAGGGTCTGGTAATCACACTATTTGCAATGATGATGTATCAAATGGCAGTGGGACAGGGCTCTGACGAAAACACAACCCGCACCATAGTTTTCAGTACGATCATCTTTGCAAATGTAGCTCTGACACTTGTAAACAGGTCTTTTTATTATTCAATGATATCCTCCCTGAGGTATAAAAACAATCTTATTATGGGCATTATTCTGTTGGCGATAGCCATCACCCTCTTGCTGATTTACTTCCCTCCACTGGGCAGATTCTTTGATTTTTCACCATTGAGTATGTTTCATCTCGGAATGAGTGCCTTGGCCGGAATCCTGTCAGTAGTCTGGTTTGAAGCCTATAAATTATTCCTCAGGCAAAAAAAATTGC
>CAZLJT010000200.1:1487-6891 GCA_964559905.1 uncultured Aquiflexum sp. | reverse complement strand
AAGCAAAATAAATTCTTCTTGATTGTTCATCAACAAATGGATTTTGCACCCCATAATTTACAAAATCATTTACTGGAAAAGGCCTGCTTTCGATCAGGTTGCCTTCCTCAGTAACCTTACTGAAATAAATTTCAGGGTGAATCACATAATTTCTATTTCCTTTGATCTTGTTCACATCCCTGAAAACAGTGTAAAACAGGATCCCCTTACTTCCCATCAAACTTGGGTCACTGATATGCAAAGCATCAGAAAGATCAGAAGTCAATTTTATAATGCTACCTGATGTGTCAGATGTATAGATACTGAAAAACTCACGGTCATTGAAACTGCTTTTCTCAGAGCTGTACAATTTGTTTTTAGCATCCAGTCTGATACTCTTTTTTTCAGTAGAATAAATATCGCCCCTATCACTTGAAAAATATTTAAGCCCTTTTTGATTGACAAGCAATCCAAAATCCGAACCATCACTGTTTAGACCCTCTACAGGTACAAGTTTGACTTTTGGTTTTTCGGAGGACATTTTTTTCAAGAGGTCAAAGTCTATTTCAGGGAAATCGTCCTCTTCAAATGATGTGGAATTTAAAATCTCATCTATTTGGTCACCTTTCCCAACCTTGATGGCCGAGACCAAATAATTATAGTAATCGTTTCGTTCTGCTTCTCCACTTCCTACTACAATCTCCCACCATTCAAATGCCTTTTCATAATTCTGAATCAACTGATACGTTTCTGCAGCATTTTTAGCGGTAGCATATTTAGGTCTGCTTTTATACGCCTGTTCATAAACTTCAGCAGCATGCTGGAAATTTTCCATTTCCAATTGCTTCTCTGCATAACGCAATTGCCGGTTTTGGGCAAAGGCATTCTGGGTATTAAAGCAAGATGAATATATAAAGAGTAATAAATAAAATAGCCTTTTCATAATCAGAACCACCTTGGGTTTTTCATAGTAACTTTTCTGGGAGATAGATAGTAACCCACAGAAAATTCGTGGGAATTGTTTCTGTTGTTCTGAAGAACATTCAGGTTTTGATCATAAGCATATCCGATTCTCAGGTTTTCTGTTGCAAAAACTTCAAAAATAAAGGCCACGGCATTCCTTCTGCTCAAATCACTTTCAAGGTTATCGTTCCAAACATGGAGGTTGGATCTGTAAGATGCTCCTACCCATAGCCTTTCCATAAACAGGACCAGCCCGTTTAAGTCAAAATTTGTAGGTGCTCCTTTTACTTCTTTTATAAGAAAAGAAGGTTTGAATTGAATATTATCAGTGATCGGGACCATCATTCCTGCGGTTAAAAAGAAATGCAGGTCATGGAAAGAAAGGGCAATATCTTCACGTTCCAAGGACCTTCTACCTATCATATTGAAGCTACTTAATCCTGCATAAAACTTACTGTTGTGGAAAAAGAGTCCAACATTCATATTAGGGCTGAACAAATTATTGATCCCACCGGGGATTTCTACATCGTCTCCATCCAAGGGATCCAAAAGATCTCCATCAATCTGATATTCTGAAACCCCGGCACTCAAGCCCAATCCAAGAAATGACTCTTGACCTGTCTGAATCCTATAGGCATAGGTAAGCAATCCTGTTGTAGTCCTTGTTGGTCCCATCTGATCCGACAATACAGAAGCACCGAAACCCATCATTCCCTCATTGGCACTGAGGTCCGCAGTAACTGTAAATGTTCTTGGAGCTCCTGGAAAATCCATCCATTGATTCCTGTAAGTACTTTGGATATAGCCCTGATTCTTATAGCCAGCATATCCTGGGTTGATATGTAATCCGTTGAAAATGTATTGGCTGAATTGGGGCAGCTGCTGCCCCATTGCCTGACCGGAGGCCAAGAAGGCGACCATCAAACAAATTCCAATTAGATTTAAATTCCTTTTCATTACCTGCGAGATTTAATTTTTGATGACCTGTATCCATCCCTTGAATTCATGGATCCTTCCTTCTGTATCTGTACCTTTCAATACATAGAAATAGGTTCCTGCTACCTGACCTTGGGCACTCCAATCATTTTCATATTGCTGATCTTCATACACATGATCTCCATATCTGTTGAATATTACTATTTCGGTTCGGCTGAATTTCTGCAATCCTTTGATCACAAACCTGTCATTTTTCCCGTCACCATTAGGTGTAATTACATTTGGGATAAAGAATGGATTGATCTGGTTTTGGTCATCAGCCTCATTGTCATCCAAATTGACATCCGTCTCAGCAGAGGAAACAGATACTCTATTGGTTATACTTATTGGATTATCCCCGGTGAGGGCATTGGCCTTTACTCTGATGACTAATACCACATTAGCTCCTGCAGGTAATAAGGGAATATTGAATTGGACTCTCGACCCAGTGACCTGTGTATTCACAGTAATGCCAGATACACTTGCTGTAAATCTTGAATTCACATAGGTAACTGAGTTTGGCAGGTCATCAATGACTTCTACTTCAGTAGCATCCGTTTCACCCAGATTAGTAACCACAATTTCATATTCAAACTCATCTCCTTCAAAAATCTCAACATTATTGGAGGTTTTGGTTACAGCTAAACTGACGTCTGATTCTAAGAGTCTAAAAGTTACAAATGCTTCGTCTGTATTTGTAGGATTTAAACTTTCTCTTAAAATATACTTCAAAGTATATTCTCTGGCTTCATTGACTCCAGGCAACAAACTCAGTTCACCTTCTTCATTGGTAAGGAGGCCAATTACCCCGTCCAGTTCGATAAATTCAAAGTTTACTTCCTCAAAATTGACCGGACTTCCGTTTAAAAGATCATTTTCCAAAATATTGCCAAGAATACCTCCATAACTTGCAGGGAACTCGCCAAATTCATCATCGTTTGCTATGATGACTTTTAAGATGGCACCAACTGTCTCTGAATCTTCAACATTTATAGGATCTCCATTAGAGTCTTCCGAAGTTACAAATACTACATTTTCAACTGCCCCAGCCAATACATCATTCAATTGAATGACATAAGCAGTCTCAAAAGTGGCTACCTCTCCGGGCATCAAACTTGGAATAGTGACTTCAAAACCAGTCAAAGGGTCTGTCACAAGAGTATTAAAGAGTTCAATATTACCTGTATTTGTAACTTTAATGATATAATTGACAACATCATCGACTGCAGAGAAGGATTCCTCTACGGCAGTTTTTTCTACTGATAAATTTCCAATAAGCGGGAAAATCTGCACATCTTCGTCAGTGGCATCTACTTCATTGCCATTAAAATCCCCCGTTGCAGTAGCTGTATTGGTAAAAGAACCGAAATCAATATCCTCTTGGGTGATAATGTATTCTGCTGAAAAAGTAGTGCTATCAGACTCTCCCGGCTCAAGAGATTCAAGAGGACCTCCTATTACGGTTACTTTAGGATCATCAATGGTAACATTGGTAAGTGTTACATCTCCAATATTCTTTACTGTAAATGTGTAAGTGATTTTATCTCCGGCATTGATGATCCCATTACCATCGACATCCAATGATGTGCCGGTCTTTTCAAACTCCAGACCACAATTGTTGACAGTTACAGTCACCGGTAATCTTGGACCCACACATTCAGAGGTCAAACCTTCAGCCACCCAGAATACATAGGTACCTGTAACAGATCCATCGATTTCAAATCCCAGTTCCGGGGAACCTCCCTGCTCTTCAGCATAGAAGAATACGGTATATTGGCCATCCTCTTCGAAATTGGAGGGCAGTACTATTGTATTGAGATTTGGGATTTCATCACCAAGACAAAAATTAAACTTATCAGAACCTGAGGAAGCAGGATTGGTAATAACAATGGATACTTCGATATTGAATTCAAATACACAATCACTTGAATTTTCGGGGATAGCATAGTAGGTTCCACTTACAGCAGGGAATGGATTTTCTGCAGTAAATTCAGTGGCCTTATTGACATCCGTACCATCATAAAATTTAATTCCAATTGGAAAAGAGTCTTTTATTTCAGATACAGCAATTCCTTCTTCAGGATTGATGTTACAAAAAAAGAAATCATTGAAAAGTTCAAGATCGCTACAATTTTGCTGTACAAAATCCGCTACTCCTGAAAACTTCAATACCAAAGCTTCCCGAATAGGCTCACCTTCACAATCCCCATCGAGAAAACCCTGTGTCAGTTGAATTCCACTGAATTCACTTTGTGAAATTTGACCTTTACCGGAAATACTTCCATTTACTGAAACAAATGGATCACAATTTTCATTGGATAGAATAAAACAGTCTTCAGTAGCTTTTAGGGTATAAGTAAGCTTTGCAAAAACATCATTGATATTTGCCAACAAAGGAATATCTCCGATTTCCCAAACAATAGAACCTGTTGGCCCCAATTCAGGATCAAAATAAGGTGCAGTTGCTGTATTGGGGGTGAAAAACGCCTCGAATTCAGCACTTACAAAAGTAGTGGTAAACGGAACGGGTATGACCACCTTGCCATCTACAATGGCCTCAGTACCCAAATTCCTAATTTCCAATGAATACCCAATTTCTTCGCCTGGCTGAACGGTAGGATTTTCAGCAGGAGCCGATCCCCCAATAGTTTCAATTTGATTGAAGGCTTGTATTTCCGGAACATAGGAGTCTACCGAAAAGGCAATGGCATAAATATTATAAATATCACTCCTTGAACCGTATCTAAAAGTAGTGGAAGTCTGACCATTGGCAATTACAGAATTATTAGGATTGGGCACATCCCACATGGCAATGTCAATTCCTGTATTATTTATAAGAGCCGGATTTCGGGGATTGGCTACCAAATTTCCTCCATTATCCCTTACAGGAGTATAAATGGATGAATTGAAAAAGTTATTTGTACTGTTCAAAGGATGTCGCAGTCTTACCCAATCAGAATCAGCTGCATTTCTCATTTCAAGGAAATCACCGCTTAAACCCCTCTCGCCTTCGCCTCCCATAACACCCAACTTGAGGTTTACAGGTCCATTTTGAACAGCATTGAATCCTTCAATTTTCAATTCTCCGCTAGTAGCACTTACTCCATCCGGAGAAAGAACAAAGGAATAACCATCAAAAACAGTTACATCTCTCCAATTCATTTTGGAATTTTCGTAAACCACAATTATTCCCCAATGACCATAATATCCAACAGGTCCACCGTTTCCTTCAGTAAGTGCGATATCTGCAACAGTATACTGTCCGATACCATTCTCTTTTACAAATTGGGTTACATCCACATACCCCACATACATATCTTCCAAATCATTAAAGGGATAGACGATATTATTGTTGGTAGCAGTGACTACTGAATATTCAGATGATGCCGGGCCTTTTATCTTTACTTTTCTTTTATCAAATCTTACCGAAGTGACAATGTCAGGAGTGTATTCACCATCAGCGGTAAGTTTGATATTGTTCAAATTA
>CAZLJT010000200.1:0-1477 GCA_964559905.1 uncultured Aquiflexum sp. | reverse complement strand
TAAGTCATTAATTCCATTAGTGACATTGTTCCTTTGTATTCTGTCAAAGGTCAGCTTCATGTCACCATCGACGATTTCTACAGGATCAAAAGTCAGAATGGAAATATTTCCCACTGTTTCGACTACCTGATTGCTGAGGGTAATCCAAGAACCGTTGCCAATTCTATATCTTCCCGGATTTGTCTCAAGGTTTCTGAATTCAAAGGCAAAAGAATCTCCGCCGGCATTGGAAATAAAATTGAACCTTGGGTATCTGTTGTTTTCAGAACCGGCTCTTGAAATAGACATGGAATAAGTACTGAAGTTCACATCGTCCAGATGATAAACCAACTGCTCTTGGTTTGATACGCTTTCTACCTGATTTCCTGGCTCAGAACTGGTGATTACATCAAATTCCAACCCTACCCTAGGCTTTGCCCTTCCTGACCAGTATAATCCTGCATAGAGGATTTCCGAACAGTTGGGATCTGCATCATTCTCTTGAGAAAAAACCAATGTGGCAGCAGATGAATTCAGTGTTGATTCATCTCCATCAATGTCCACATATTTCATGTCATTTAGAGAGTTATTCACTTTGGTAGAATCGACCAGAGTTAGATTGGTATTTCCAATAATTGCGAAATCACCTCTGATTTTAAAGATATTATTCTGTGGAGCGGGATTTCCTACTCTATGAGTAAAAGGTACTCTATTGTCATTTTGGGCAAAAGAAACTGTACCTAAAAGCATTATGAATATTACTAAAAACACGTTATTCATAAATAAGGCATTCGGAAAATTGATCTGTAGCTTTTTCATTTTTCTTCTGTTTAAAAATTACATGATCGAATTGACTGAAAAAAGAATAATATACTGACCTTCCTCAAATCCAGAAACCATAGCAGAAACTTCTGCTTGGGACAATGGGACTGAGGAATTGATCAAGATATAATACAAGTTGATGAAATTATTGAGCAGTTCAGGCTTCAGTTTTAAACTGGATTTTTCCCGCTCATTGGCAATATTAATCTGAAGAAGCTTAACTGTGCGAAAAATATCATTAGCTGTAGAAACAGATCCAACAGTAGAGGCATCGACAGTAGCTCTTTGCGGGTATCCTGCTTTTACCTCCTTAATTCCATCGCTGCTTATCATAATTGACGGAATATTGTCATAAACCAATGACTGAAGATATGACGTGTTTTCCATTCCTTCATCCATAAGATACTTTTCCAGAAGGACTGGATCCTGTGCTTTTAACTGTGAAAATGAAATTAATACCAATACAAAGATGAAAACTAGTAGAAGATACACTCGCTTGAAGATACTTCTCTCTCCTGGGTAAAGATGATTTGCCATGGCTTTGAACTTTAAATAAACAAAATGTAAAGGCAGATGAGATAGATAAAGCCTATTACTGTGAATTGGGTGATGATTGAAATATGAAATACAATTATCAGGTGTAAAAATACATTTAAATGTTTTTCATTTCCAAATA
>CAZLJT010000199.1:0-6933 GCA_964559905.1 uncultured Aquiflexum sp. | reverse complement strand
ACAGGTTGGATTATTGCCTTGACCTACGCCAAGCGGTTGCCCCAAAACCCTGAACAATGCACCCATTAAGTACTTCAAAGCACTGACTTTTTCATGAGGTGTTTTGGTAGATTTCAATATTCTGGTTTCTACTTCAGGATGAATCCTAATGGTGAGTATATTGGCCAAACCTGACCGTACGGCTTCTCTGGAAAAGATTCCTGATTCCAGCATTTTGGTGAACCCATAAATGCACTGCGCATTATACGGGTGTATCGTTTTAAGAATCAGATTGGAAGCGAATTCCCTGAATTCATTCCATCTCGCTGTGCCTCCTTGACTTAATCCCATACTCAAGGGCACTAAATCTTTATAGCCTTTCTCAATGAGAAAAATGATCAGTATAGGATGGTATTGGCTCACTAGGCCAAAGTTCAGCATAGCCTTGCTCATTTCAATAGCTTCTTCGCGCAATTGGCTTTTTGTCAATTTTTTTAATAAATCACCATATTCCTGATAATTTTTGTTAACGCTATTGAGGGTCGGTCTGTAAATGCATCTTTGAAATCTCAGAAGCCTAGCATCCAAATCGTTTTCGGGATTTAGGTCGATTTTCTCTTTAACCAAAGCAATTATTTTCCGCTGTTTTTCAGTTACAACCGGTCTTTGTTCGCATATCAAAGTAAGTTCTTCAACCAGCTTTTCTTTGACATTATCCAATTCGGTTTTTTCTGAAATAAACTTGAAAAGTGTATGCACTTTCTTCAATTCATGCTCACTCATGACTAGCCGTGTTTCCTCCAGGGGTTCATTGAATACAAACTCCAGATTGGCTACAATCACTTCTTGGATAAAATTTTCAGCTTCTTCTGGGCTAATACCTTTCGCCTTACACTTGCCATTGGCTATTGCTAACAAGCGCAATTCGCTCAATATTTCAATTGTGGAATTTGGATGACCGCTTTTGAGTGTTCCCCCGACCAGACTTGCAACCAGTTTTGAAGGATCAGCCCACGCCGAATCTTCAAATATTCCCGCATTCGATAAGTCTTCTATTTTTTGATAAATTAATTTTAGTCCATCGGTAGTATCGATGAGCAAATCAATTTGCCCCATCATTTTACGTGCCTTTTCAGACCTGGTAAGGGCCGTTGCTTGACTTAACTCTTTAAATTGTTCTTTGAATTTTTGATATGTGTTGTCTGTAAGCACTGGATTATGCATAAAAAAGCAAAATATTGTTTGTGTGTGTAGATTTTGAATTTGGGCAGAATGTAAAAATAAAACCTTCCAAGATGAAAGGCTTTATTTATCTTACTTTAAATCATTATATCATTGATAGAAATCTACGTTTTCGTAATGCAATAAAAGTTCCTTCATTCTGTCGGGATCTTCTCCTTTGAAATTAACGGTTCCGAAATGGTTGCCAAAACCTTCCCTGCTATTGATTTTTTGGTTGGTGTATGGAGGTATCAGGTTGTGGTCAAGGAAATAAGATTCCTCTTTGAGTTCATCTGGAATCTCAAGCTTATTAATTACATTCTTGTGAGGATAGATCATCACATTTCCATAGAAGTTCTTCGGGCGTGCATCTAATGGGGGAAGTATTTCCTTCAATTCTTCTTCAGACAAGTTTGGGTCATGACATAGAACAAAAGCAGCAAGAGCATCAAAATCATAGGCCTTTCCTGTAAGTTCTAATATATGCCCCCCTGGAATTCTACAGGCGACTTCTCCAAAACTCAATTCGTCATTTTCGGTGAGAAACCATTCAGGATGGATCATTCCGTATTCAATACCGAACAAGTCTACTAGCTTTTGCATTTCCTTCATGATCTTTTCCCGCTTGGCATGCAAGTGATGGCCTTCCGGTATAAAGTTAGAATAACCCAATTTCACATATTCTGTTATGTTGAGAAACCGGATTTTACCACCATGTATAAATGCCTCACATGAAAACTCTGTCCCTGGCAAATGACTTTCTGCCAAGCAAGGGAAATCACTTTCCTGACATTTTTCTTCGATATCCTGCATGGATTTCAAAAGTCGGTGTCCAACTGTACCTGCCGATGCAAAAGGTTTGATATGAACCCAGCTATCCTGTTCTCCCTCAATTTGAAGGTTGGCCTGATTGAGCCTTTTCATAAAATTTTTAACACCTTCTTTATTGTAAACTTCTTCAAAAAGACCTACCCGAAGTCCTCCTATTAAAGCTTTTCTTTTCATCATTGCCTTATTTCGGAACAAAAAGGCCCTGTTCAAAACCCGAGGATCTCCTCTGTAGATTGAATTGAGCGCTCCGGCCCATTCTACAGTTTCCTCAAAAAGTGGCACTGCAACATCTGCATTGAAAGGTTTTAATTTTTCATATAAATCCAGAGAATTGGAAGTGTCACTCCACTCGTCAAACTGATAGCTTACAAAAGGAATGTCATTTTCTTTAGCATACTCTTCAAAATCAGGAAAAGAAACTACTACATAAGGTTTGTTGAGTTTTTGCATACTTTCGATCACAGGCAAACTCCAACCCATCAGTGCGAAACATTTAGCCATAATATTTTATTATTTAGTTTATAAAAATTCTACATTAATAATATATCAAAAACGTTACTAATAACAAGATTTTGCCATATTATTTAAAAAATAAGTTATATATTAAAACTAATTCATAAAATAATGCAATTTAAAGAATAGAATTAATTCAATTGCTATACTCAATACTCAAAAAGGAGACTTCCCTAAGAAGACCTGCATTTTTTTATAACACAGAATTCCCTATTCAATGGGCTTCCTTAAGTTTGTCCTAAATTACCTTCTTTATGGAAAAGTTTGTTGTATGCAGATGAATTATCTGTTGACTTTCCCGTTCGGTTCTTTGACTATCATTCATAACCAGCTATTTACCTGTGCCTCTGTGGATTTGCTTGGACGAAAGTTGGACCCCTGCTATATTTGTTTTTTAGTCAAAAAAGTAAATATTCGTTTCAAAGAAGTTCTTGTTTTGTGATAACCTATGAAAGACAAAACTAATGGCGGAATTTATGAGGACAAATGGCTGAGGATTGTGGCATATCCGATCCTTGCCTTTGTAATCCGACACTTTGGTGATATGACAACTGTGGGCAATTTGCTTAAGCAGCCACTATATTATGGTGATCTTCTTTGGGAACTACTGATTGTCACCTGCGGTTGGGAGGCCAACAGGGCTTTGATCATTTACTTGGACAGGTATTATCCTTGGGAAAAGGACAAATTGCGGCGCTTTCTTATCCAGGTGTCCACAGCATTCCCGATGACCTTCATTATAGTGATTCCTTTGATCTACATTTGGAACGAAGTCCTTATTGATAGGGGAGGTTTTGACACAGCCTATCTTTTGGTCTACGATTTTCCTTTGATTGTTATTTTCATAGGAATTATCCATATGGTGTATACATTCTGGTACTATCGAAATCACTACAAAGGAATTATTGAAGACCAACGACATAAAATCTCCAACTTGGAGGATAGATTGCAACAATCTCCCTCCAAGTCGGGATTTGCAGAAAAACAAGAAGTCCTCGTCGTCCAATTCGGTAAGTCCTCGGAACCACTCTCGGTGGCAGAAATTGCCTATATATTCAAAATCGGGGAGATGGGTTGCATTCGTACATTTGCAGGAAAGGAATACACCACATCTTCATCCTTGGAGACTTTGGAGCAGCAACTTGACCCTCAGACATTTTTCCGTATCAACCGTCAATGGCTTGGCAATCGCCGTTCTATTCGGAGATTCAGCACTGATTCAAGCGGAAAGTTGATCCTCGAACTCCATCCGACTGCGCCGGATGAGGTGACGGTCAGTAAAAAGAGAGCTTTTGATTTCAAAGCCTGGATTGGGAAAAAGGTGTAGACCCTACAAACCTTTGAATAAATCTCAGGGCTTCATAAGGTTATCCGCCCAACTTTTGTCAGAATAATTACCGTTGTTCTTGAATAGGACGAAGATGTTTCCAGTGTTTTCATACCAAAGCACACTTGCCTCAATACCCACCAAAGCACCGTTGTGTCCGAAAGCTCTACCTGCATCCGTAAACCAGACCTCTAATCCCAGACCATATTCGCAGTAGGGATCGTCGCAACCTTTGGTTTGTATGCGTTGCATTTCGGCGAGGGTTTCGTGTCTTACCAAGGCGCCGCCGAATAGTCCTTTCAAAAATTTCTGCAGGTCATTGGCAGTGCTGACCAATCCACCATCTGCCTTTCCATCCCCCTCCGCACGGTCAAATTGAGTCATGTCAAACAAGGTCCTACCGCCATATAACTCTGCATAACCTCTTGCGACGCTGTTATTTTCCCGACGTTCAATCCAAGAGGAATTCATTTCCAGCGGTTCAAATATTTCCTCCTTCATAAGTTGCTGCAGGTTTTTTCCTGTGACTATTTCAAGAATATCCCCTAAAAGCCAATAATTGGTATTGCTGTAGGAATAAGCTGTTCCAGGCTCGAAATGAAGTCCTCTTCCAAATACCCATCGCTGATAAAGGAACATCATCGAGCTGTTGTACATAAATTCAGGATCGTCCAAAATAGCCGCTTGATATGTAATACTCTCCCGAGGTGGATCGAAAATACCACTTTGGTGCGCAAGTAAATGCTGTAAGGTGATCCGATCCGACTGGGGAATCCCAGCAGCTGCCTGGGGATGAAGGTCGGTTAGAAGATCTTCCAGACGAAGCTCGCCTCGTTCCACCAACTGCATCGTCAGAACAGCCACAAACATCTTGGTAATACTTCCGGTGCGAAACGGGGTATCGACTTGAAAGTCTGTTTTGTGAGCCAAATTAGAACTGCCCACTGCCCCAATCCAAAGATCCTCACCGTTACAGTCTATCAGCATTACACCCCCTGGCGCATTGTTGTCTTGGATGTATTTTTGGAGTTGTTTCGTATACAGTTCGTTTTTTGGATGGTTTGAAAAAGATCTTCCCTCAATAGGATTGGGCGATGGATTATCCAGGCTATTTTCACAGGAAAGGGTCAAAAAGGCAAAGAGATATAAGATTATGGTCGATTTCATGACTTTGGAAATTTAGATATTAAAGATCGATCCTAGTGCCCAAGTGGAAAGTGGAATGGGGTAGTGCCGGAACCCCTTTAAATCCAAAGGGAACTTCGGCGTACATTTCATATCTGCTGAAAACAGAAAAACTGTCAAAACGATAGCCCGCACCAAGTCCCATTGTCGGCAGAAGCCTGCCAAATACAGGAGATTTCTCCACGAAGGAACCCTTATCGGATTCATATCTCGGCATTGCTGAGCGAAGAATGGCATAACCTAGGCCGACTGTACCATCTACAAATACCCGGTCAAAAAAGCGTCGGTATCCAAATTCACTATTGACAAAAAGGGCATTGTGGAAGCCTTTGTGCACGTAATAGCCGATGTTGACTGTCTGTATCAATTGATTCTTGTTCGTGTTTTTATAGTAAAACTCCGTACCAAGACGGATTCCAAGATTGGTCTGCCCTTCGGCAAACCGGAAATTCGGGAAACCGATCGATTCCGTGAATATCGTGATCGTAAGCGGAAGATGGATTCCAGGATCTTTCCCGTAATCCTGTGCGAAGGCCTTCACTAAGAATGTGAGTGCCAGTAGGGTTAAAATTATTTTTTTCATGTGATTTATGTGGTTTAGTTTATGATCCTTCAAACGCAAACTAAAACCGAATGATGGACTGAAAAAATGTATACAAGCCCATACAGGACTAAGTTGGATGTTTTGACTGCTGAAAGAACCGAAACACAGGCTGAAGGAACCTTGGATTTCCGGTGATTTTACATAGCTCCTTGAAGATACAGCAGTAAATCTTCATCTCCCATCTCGCTTTCAATGTACAGCTTTAAAAAAAAATTGAATGGCATTTTCTGAGCTACGGAAAAGTACCTGGTTGGTGAACTCAAGGCAAAAGACGTCTATCTGATCTAATGATTATTTAACCCATCATTCAGCAGAATTATGGATCGTTTTGCCGGAGTCATGAAAGTGGGGGCTTTTTTGAAAATAAGTGATAAGTACCGCTTAAAGCGAGTTTAAATATGGCTTGATCTGGTCCTGGCTTTTAACCCTAAAAAGGCTTTGAAATCACACTCCCAACACAATAGAAGCCTCTATATTCAATTTCCTGCTAATTTCACGCGCAACTTTTAAGGTGGGCTCGCTTTTCCCATTGAGATATTCACTGATTCTCGAAGAGCTTATCCCAAGAAACTCTGATAGTGTTTTTTGACTCAAGCCTCTTTCCTGCATACGGAGCTTAAGCAAGTGTGGGAGGCTGAATCGGATGAAATGATTCTTCATAATCCGCTACTAGGTCAGAAAGCAGATTTAACTCCACATAACCTTTTGCATCTTGATTATCTATATTTTCAGTATTTGAAAACAATTCTTCGATTTTTTCCACAATAGCGCTATATTCTTTTTCTGACTTGATCATTCCTCAGATATTTTGAATGTCTTTAATTTTATCATATTCCGCATGGGTGCCAATAAATCTTTGCGCTTTTGTGTCTTTGCGGGAAAAAAACATAAGAACCTCTTTTTAATCTCAAACCTTCGAGATTCAAAAAAAACCTCAAAGGTTTTACTTCCCGATACAAAACTTACTAAAAATATTTGCCAACAAATCATCCGTCGTTATCTCCCCTGTAATCTCCCCAAGATAATGCAAAGACCTCCTGATATCCATAGCAAGGAAGTCATTGGTGATCTGATTGTCCATGCCTGTGAGTACATCAAGTAGGGACTGACGGGTTTTGACCAGGGAATCGTAGTGACGGATATTGTTGACAATGGTATTGCCGGTGCGGAATTTGTCGAGGTTGACCAGTTCCATGATCTTTTCTTTGAGGAGGTCGTGGTTTTCTTTTAGTTCTGCTGAAATAATACCTTGATTGCACTTTGTCGGGTGGTT
>CAZLJT010000198.1:0-6951 GCA_964559905.1 uncultured Aquiflexum sp. | reverse complement strand
CCTTCAGCAAGAACTTTTTTCCCTGAATCCAAATAACCATTCACTTCATATTCACTGTCAACCAGATTCAATGTTTTGAAAAATTCGACTGCCTCGAAAAAGGTTTTCTCCAGTTCGGGTAATTGGACAAGATCAAATTCATAAAATGACAAGATAGTTTTATGCTTTTCTACCAGGGCATTGTATCTATCCTCAAAATCAGGTGCCAATATATCCCCTACTCGTAGCGCAATTCTTCCAATTTTATCCTGGTAAGTTGGTCCTATGCCTTTTAAAGTCGAGCCGATTTTTTTATCACCTTTTGACTTTTCATAAGCAGCGTCAAGCAGCTTGTGGGTAGGAATGATAATGGTTGCTTTTTTTGAAACAAATAGATTTTTCTTGAAAGAGATGTTAAATTTATGCAAGCCTTCGATTTCTTTTCTCAAAACAACAGGATCAAGAACAACCCCATTTCCAATGATATTTAGAATGTTTTCCCTAAATATGCCTGAGGGGATCTGGTGCAGCACATGCTTGATTCCATCAAATTCCAAGGTATGTCCTGCATTAGGTCCACCCTGAAATCTGGCTACTACATCATATTGTGGTGCCAAAACGTCCACCACTTTACCTTTACCTTCATCGCCCCACTGTAGGCCTAATAAAATATCCATTTTCATTTCCTGTAAAATCAACTCTTATATTAAAGTCTTTTTGAGGTGTGAAATTTGGAATAAGGGAATTGAATTGCAAGGAAAACAAGGGATTTATTCTTGCCAATCAAATAATTCCTTTTATTGAGCAACTATTTCAAGGGTGAAAAGTCTACTTCAATAAAATAATAATTCAGGTAGTATTCGTTTGGTTGTTCTTTTGCTTTGAAAAACAACCTTTCTCCAACTGCAAAAAAGAAAGTCGACAAATCAGGTTGGATTGCTGTCAGATTCTTTTCTCCAATTTTTTTGAGATCTAGATCAAATACTTCAATAAAAATTTCAGGGTTCTTTTTATCCTCCCCCAAAGTTGCGCCTCTGATCAGCCTACAAAAACCTTTATTATTTGGCAGCTTTTCAAGGTTGCCATAGGTGACATCAAAATCCCATTCATCCATCGCACTAGTAGCCTCGAAAAAATCCATGTCTCTCCTCAATTTCTGGTGACTTGACTTCTCATTTGGAAATAATGCTGAATCAAAGTGCTTTGTTGAATAATTCAAACTTTCTGAATCTACAACAACAATATCATTACTGTAAGAATAAGATATGAGCAATTTTTGATTATCATAAAAAATATAGGGTAAGTTGTTTTTTTGGATATACCCTTGATTTCTATAGATATTTTCATTCTTGCTGACTAAATCAACATCAAAAACATCAGGAAGTCTTTTCATCTCTTCGGTTAAGACATTGAACCTACATAGTGCAACCTCACCCGAAACGATATTTTGAACAAAGAAGTATAGGATTTCCTTTTTAGCATCAAAACCTTTATAAAAATGATCCAGTGAAAAACTGACACTACCGGGGAAAAAAATATCCGATTTCTCACCAAATATTTCAGAATTCATAAAATTGATTTTTTTTATCTCACCGGATTTTGGGTTTTTAATAATAATATTTCTAGCTCCTACAAATACGAAACCTATACTTGATTTTAAGAAGAAATTAAAGTCCCCAATTTCTTCCGGGCCTTCCTGACCTATAAAAACCCCCTGAAAAAAATTCATTTCCTCATTCTCAAACGAAAGTGAATCAATGAATTTACTATACGGGTTAAATATCAGAAGGTCCCCAATATAATTACGATTTATTGATTTTGGGAAGGGCAAAGCTGAACTCAATCCAACCTGACCTAAGTTTGTTTTTCTTTTACTTCCTATATCTATTTTTATATCATCTGAAAACCTGCTTTCAGTTTGACATGAATAGAACAATATACACAAAAACCAAAGGTTCTTTAATCTCATTTTCACCTTTTAAATATCAACAATTATTTCTACATCATTGGCTGAGCAAGGTAATAGGTTACACCGGTATCAAGCATATAAATATGAATATGAGATCCTCCAGGACAATTAGCAAAAAATTGTTGGGCAAAACTATAGTAATCTACTATACTATCTGCATAATAAGTTCCGCCTTGACAACATAATGCGATACAAACCGGTATCATTAATAACATTACCGAAATAATTAAAATCTTTTTCATTTTTTTATAGTTTAAATATTTGTTAGGCCAATTATATATATATAATTCTCCAAATTTTTAGTTAAGATTTTTCGGCACTTTTCCATCTAAAAAATAAAAAATCGAAAGAAAAGTGCAATTCCAAGAAAAAATGATGTAAGAAAACTCTCTTTCTATTTGATAATGAAATAAACACTAGCCCAAAGGTCACAGACCCTACTATTATAATCGGGGATCAGATCATTTCTTTCTTTGCTTCCTCCATAGTCGGGAAAACCGTGAAAATATTATTCAACTTTGTGATGATCAATAATTTTTTGACATGTTCTGAAGGGGTAGTCAAGTACACATCACCTCCTGCATTTCTCATTTTTGTAAGCATTGTGATCAAAAGGCCTATCCCGCTCGAACTGATATACCTCACTTCGGAAAGGTCCACAACAAAAACCATTACTTTGTCATTGACCGCATCCGATACAAATTCAACCAGTTTAGGACCAATATCATCTCCGATCAAATCTCCGGTCAAATATAAAAAATGAGCCTTTTCTTCTTTTTCAATTCTGTATTTTAACTTCATATTTTAGGTCTGTTTTCGCAGTTCATGTTTTGGCAGCTACCATAAAGAATAAGGGAATGGTGCATTACTTTGAATTTGAGGATTTCCCCTACAGTATTTTGGATATTCTGTATTCTGGGATCACAGAACTCCAATACTTTATTACATTCTACGCAGATGAGGTGATCATGCTGTTTGTATCCATAGGATTTTTCGAATTGGGCAAGGTTCTGTCCAAACTGATGCTTGGTGACCAAGTCACATTCTACCAATAGATCCAAGGTATTATACACTGTCGCTCGGCTTACACGATAGTTTTTGTTTTTCATGCTGATGTACAACGATTCAACATCAAAATGTCCCGACCTGCCATAGATTTCTTCCAAAATGGCATAGCGTTCAGGCGTTTTCCTCAGCTTCTTATTCTCTAAATATGCAGTGAAAATTTTCTTTACCTCTTCAAAAAGGGTTACGTTAAGGGCCATGTATTTGGTTTTTGTGCAAATATAACTTTTCTTATTTAGAAAAGATTCAAATAATGTGGGTCTAAGTTGAATTAATCAAAGCGTGAAACTTTGATGATTCCTTCTACTTTTGAGAGGTTTGCGACTAATTTTTCCAAATGCTGGGTGCTATCAACGTAAAGCTTGATAGTACCTTCAAACAATCCACTATCTGAGTCGACTGTAATGGAGCGCATATTTACTTTTAGCTCGTTGGAAATCACTTTGGTGACATCATTTATCAATCCAACCCTATCTGTACCTACAATTCGCAATCCTGCCAAAAATGCAATCTGCTTTTGACTGGTCCACCTGGCTTTAATCACTCTGTTTCCATGATTGGATAAAAGCTCCAAGGCATTGGGGCAAGACGTTCTATGTATTTTGATCCCATCATTTATGGTCACAAAACCGAATACATCATCGCCAGGAATTGGATTGCAGCATTTTGCCAAGATATAATCAACCACATCCATATCCTCTCCTATTAGCAGCTGATCATGATCCGGACCTTTAAGGCTTTTGATTTCTTTTGTAAAGGACGTCTCATCTTTTACTTTTTCATAAGAAGGTTTACCTTTTTGCTTTTTATGTTCCTTATATTCTTTAAAGCTTTTAATCGAGGTAGCATCTATGATCCCTCTTCCGATTTTGTAATAAAATTCATTAGGAGTTTTGGTTTCAAAATAGGCCCTTAATTGCTCCACAATTTCAGAATTGAACTCAATTTTCATCTGCTTCAACTTTCTTTGGACAATTTCCTTTCCATCCATCATGATGGATTTTTTGTCCTCTTTTAAAGCATCTTTTATTTTGGCTTTGGCTTTGGAGGTGACCACAGAGCCCAACCAATCTTCTGTTGGCTTTTGTTTGTTGGAAGTGAGAATTTCGACCTGATCCCCATTTTTCAATTTATGATTAATGGGAACAAGTCGTTGATTAACTTTTGCACCAATACATTTAGCCCCTACTTCGGTATGGATTTCAAATGCAAAATCAAGTGCCGTTGCCCCAAATGGCAACACTTTCAATTCGCCTTTGGGAGTAAAAACAAATACTTCGTCGTGGAAGAGATTTCCTCTGAAATCATCCATAAATTCAATCGCAGATCCATCATTGGACTCCAAAAGGCTCCTTACTTGAGTAATCCACTCGTCCAGGCCTGTTCCTGCTTTTGCCTGAACCACATCTTTATCCTTATATTTCCAATGAGCGGCATAGCCTCTTTCCGCAATATCGTCCATTCTTAAAGTTCTGATCTGTACTTCTACCCATTGACCTGTACTGCTCATAACTGTTGTATGCAGGGATTCATAACCATTTGCTCTTGGGGTGCTGATCCAGTCTCTTAGCCGGTCGGGATTTGGCCGATAAAAATCCGTGACTACAGAATAGACCTGCCAACAATCGGCCTTTTCATTATCCAATTCACTTTCAATAATAATCCTGACTGCAAAAAGGTCATAAACCTCCTCGAAAGGTATATTTTGTTTTTTCATTTTATTGTAAATCGAAAAAACAGATTTAGGTCTTCCTTTTATGGTGAATTTGAAGCCCTGAAGTTCCAGTTCCTCTTCTATCGGAGCAATAAAGCCTTTGATAAATTTATTTCTTGAAATTCTGGTTTCATTGATTTTAGTAATGATAAACTGATAGGTATCTGAGTCAGTAAATTTCAGATAAAGGTCTTCCAGTTCTGATTTGATGGCATACAAACCTAGACGATGCGCCAAGGGTGCATAAAGATACATTGTCTCCGAGGCAATTTTAAGTTGCTTATGTCTGGGCATACTGTCCAAGGTCCTCATATTGTTGAGGCGGTCAGCCAGTTTTATCAAAATCACCCGGACATCATCCGATAGGGTAAGCAGCATTTTCCGGAAATTTTCCGCCTGCTGAGAGGAACCATAATCAAAAACTCCGGAAATTTTGGTAAGACCGTCAATAATCTGAGCAACCTTTGGCCCGAATTCTCTCTCGATATCTTCCAACTCCCAATCTGTATCCTCTACTACATCATGAAGGAGTGCGGACACAATGCTAGTAGTCCCTAAGCCAATTTCTTCAACACATATAAGGGCAACCTCTAAAGGATGATAAATATATGGCTCCCCCGATTTGCGGCGCATTTCCCTATGGGCATCATTGGAAACATTGAAAGCTTTTTTTATGATTTTTGAATCCCCATCTTTCAACATGGGCTTGGCCATCTTCAATAGCTTCCTATATCTCTTAATTATCTCCTTTCTTTCCTCTTCCAGATCTACTTGTATCATATAATCTAAGCTAAAGCAATACTTTTATCTAAACAACGAAAGTCTAATAGATTTTCAGAATTATTATGCGGGAATTTTCAAATCTATTTTTGCAAGTTAAATTTTACTTATTACCTTTGCATCCACATTAAGCGGATGTGGCGAAATTGGTAGACGCACTAGACTTAGGATCTAGCGCCGTAAGGCATGGGGGTTCGAGTCCCTCTATCCGCACATTTTCCGGCCCTCAATCACATTTCCGAAATCGATCCTGAGTCAGGAATCTCGACTAAGAATAGGGATTGGGGGTTTTTAAATTTTATCAAACCAAAATCAAACAAATTGGAAATCACGTTAGACAAGCACGCAGCAAATCAAGCTTCTGTTAAAATTAAACTAAAAGAAGCAGATTATCAACCAAAGGTTGATGCGAAACTGAAGGACTATGCAAAAAAAGCTACAATTAAAGGTTTTAGGCCCGGCAAAGCTCCTGTTTCTATGGTGAAAAGAATGTATGGTACATCTGTTCTTGTAGACGAGATCAATGAACTTCTTTCTTCCTCTCTGAATAATTACCTCAAAGAGCAGACTTTTAAAATTCTCGGAGATCCACTTCCAATTATAGAAGATGCTGATAAAATCGATTGGAAAAACCAAAAAGAATTCGAATTCCAATACAAAATCGGTTTTGTGGATGATATTGAGGTAAATCTTGAGGATGATCTGGAAGCCACTTCTTATTCTGTAGAAATGGATGAAAAAGAAGTGAATGATGCCATCCAAAATATGAGAAGTCAATATGGCAAAATGACCAATCCTGAAATCAGCCAAGAAAATGATTTTCTGTATGGTGACCTCAAATCTGAGGACGGTTCTTTTGAAAAAACTTTTTCATTGCCACTATCAAAAGTTGATGCGGGATCATTAGATCAATTTGTAGGACTTAAAAAGGGTGATGTGGTCAGTTTTGACCCTTCCAAAACAATAAAAGAAGATTTGGCTGCCACTGTCGGAGTCGAAGAGGAAGAAGTTGAAAAACTTTCAGGTGCATTTACTTTCACTGTTCAGAATATCAATAGGACTGAATTGGCTGAATTGGATCAGGAATTCTTTGACAAGCTTTTTGGAGAAGGTCAGGTAGATTCTGAAGAGGGATTGGTAGAAAAAGTCAAAGAAATTATGGCTGAAAACTACAACAAAGAAATCAGAATTTACAGCGACGAAAAAATCAAAGAAAAGCTGGTTGCCAATACCAACTTAGACCTTCCTGAAACTTTCCTAAAAGAATGGTTGCTTAAAGCAAATGATGGGAAAGTTACCAAAGAGCAGGTAGAAGAAGAATACCCCATCTATGCCAAACAATTGGCTTGGACTTTGATCTCAAACAAAATCGCTAAGGATAACAATATCCAGGCTGAACATGCCGATGTGATCGAAAAAACCAAAGAAATGATCAGAGAGCAAT
>CAZLJT010000197.1:859-6977 GCA_964559905.1 uncultured Aquiflexum sp. | reverse complement strand
CTTTATTTCCATCAGCGACATGATCAATAATAAAATTTCTTCCCCTTGTATTGCTGGCAGTGAGTTTGGATTTTGTGATGAGATTATCGGCAAAATCCTCCTGAATTTTTTTTGATAACTTGATAATCTGTTCAGCGTCTTTTTCATGGATCAATCCTCTTCTATCTACCGGGAAATTGATCAGCAAAGCACTGTTTTGACCTATGCTTTTGTAATAAATTTCCAAAAGCTGGGGCAGTGTTTTGACTTTATGGTCTTCATAAGCATGGTAGTACCAGCCCGGTCTGATGGAAACATCTGCCTCTGCCGGAACCCAATGTGTGCCGTTTTCCTGACCTGCGGCGTACAGATCGGAATATTCGGGCATCCCAGCATATATGGAATCCCGAAGCAAATTCGACCAGGTGGTTTCATAAGCAAATCCATGTTCATTTCCAACCCACCTTACATCGAGCCCAGCATCTCCGAAAATAACCGCATTGGGCTGCAGCTTCCTGACCAAAGCAAAAGTATTTTCCCAATCATAATAAGATTTTTTATCCACTTTACGGGTTTCATTGGCTCCACCATAAAAGCCATCTCCGCCATTGGCACCGTCAAACCAAACTTCAAAAATATCCCCATAATTGGTCAACAGTTCTGTCAGTTGATTTCTCATATAGGTGATGTATTCAGGCTTGCCATAATCTGCATGATTACGGTCCCAAGGGGAATAGTAAATCCCGAATTTTAATCCAAATTCTTCACAGGCTTCAGCCAATTCTTTGATCAAATCACCTTCTCCATTCCTCCAGGGAGAGTTTTTTACAGAATGCTCTGTATAAGCCGAAGGCCAAAGGCAAAAGCCATCGTGGTGTTTGGCTGTAATGATGATCCCCTTCATTCCTGCATCTTTGACCACTTTGGCCCATTGCCGGGTATCCAATTCAGTAGGATTAAACTGTGACGGACTTTCATCACCCAATCCCCATTCCATATCTGAAAAAGTGTTCATATTGAAATGGACAAAACCGTAGTATTCCAATTCATGCCAGGCAAGTTGTTTTGAGGAAGGTATGGGATAGACTGGGGAAGGGGGATTGACTTCCTTACCTTCGCAGGCCAAAAGAATCAAAAGTGGGAATAGGAATTTTTTCATAATAAGTATTGAGACGTAAAATATCAAACTCTATTTCAAGAATGCTCTTCATTGCTGATTTAAAGTTCTATTTTGAAAGGTAAAAATAAAATATTTTCCAAATACCTGATGACAATTTGAAAATATGCCGATGAAGCTTTGTATACGATTTTAATTCAAAGCTCATGAAAACACTATCTAAAACCTTTCTTCTTTTTTTGCTCCCTTTTGTTTTCGCTTGGTCTTGTTCTGAAAACAAAGATGACAACCAAGCACCTCAGCTACCAGTGACCCAAGATGATATAGCTGTAATTGATAATCAAATCACACAATTCATGTCCAAATGGGAATACCCGGGGGCCACTTTGGCCATTAGCAAAAATGGCAAACTCGTTTATTCCAAAGCCTATGGTTTGGCGGATGTGGGAGCTAACCAATCCATGACCACCGACCACAGAATGAGAATAGCCAGTATTTCCAAAACATTTACCGGTGTCGCTATTCTCCGTTTGGTCCAAGATGGCCAATTAGGCCTTGATGACAAGGTATTTGGGGATGGGGGAATATTGGGAAATGATTTTGGTACAAAGGCTTATAGTGAAAGGGTAAAAAATGTAACTATCAGGCATCTTTTGCATATGACAACAGGTGGTTGGGTTTTGGCAAATGATCGGGATGCCATTGACAGCAGTCCTAATTTGAACAACAAACAGTTTTTTGATTGGATGCTTGACAATGCGCTGCTCAAACATGATCCTGGAACCCTTTACTGGTATGTCAATACCAATTATTTTGTTGCCGCAAGAGTCATTGAGAAAGTAAGTGGTAAGTCATTCTTTCAGTTTATGAAAGATGATTTTTTGGATCCATTGGAGATCAATTCAGCGATAATGGCAAAAAGAAATTTAGCTGACAGGTATCCGAACGAGGTCAAGTATTATGGTTTGGGAAATATCAAGGGATTTGAATATGGCTTTAATATAGAAAGAAGGGACGGTGATGGAGGGATGGTCATTTCGGCAAAAGATCTTTTGAAATTTGTACTTGCCATCAATGGGCGACCTGATAGAACTCAACTCTTGGAACCGGCCATCCATCAAGAATTTGTCAAAGGTTCAGGTCCCAGTCCGCTCAACAACACCTTCGGTCTAGGCATAGTCAGAAGTCAAAATGGTATCAGTTTCAGTGGGGCACTTCCAGGAACTCGTACAGTATTCCAAACCAACAATAACACAGGACTTGCGGCTGTGCTTTTATTCAATGGCTGTGTGGACTATACCAATGCCACGCTTTGGAATAATTTTAACCAAGAATTTTTTGCTCTGGCCAATTCTTTGGTTTCACAAAACACAAATGTTTATAAGGATATCGATCAGTTTTAGACTTTAAGGGTGAATTTTTTTGAAAGTGAATGGCCAAAGAAATTTGGCTATTTTTTTGATGACATTTGAAGGGTTCATCCGATGTATGGATATAATCGGTCAAATAGAAATAGAGATTTCAATTCTTGAATAAGATACTATCCGAAAAATCAATTTTCGACAAAACGAAACCACATATATTCATGGTCTTTAAAACTACAAAAATTTGATATAAAAAACATTTAATTGTATATTTCTGTAATTTTCATTCCCATGCAGCAATATACTTTTCAAAAACTCACCCAAATTGAAATTCTTGAAGGAATTAAAAATAATGATGCTGATATCATTCAGGGAATATATCAGGATCAATATCCTAAGGTTGAAAAATTTGTCCTTTCCAATAATGGAAATTCTCAAGAAGCAAAGGATATATTTCAGGAGGCTTTTGTGGCAGTTTGGAAAAACATTAAAAATGAACGGTTTGAGCCTGAAAACGGTACTGCCCTGAACGGGTACCTTTATCAGATAGCCAAAAACAAGTGGCTTGATTATCTCAGGTCACCGAAGTATAAAATGACAATGCCTCTTGAAAATTTCCATGAAAAAGAGGAAATCGGCAATGATGATAAAGAAATCCAATTAAAAAAGATTGAAGACTCGTTTAAATACTTGGGCGAAAGCTGCAAGGAATTATTAACCAGATTTTATTACAAAAAAGAGAGTATGTCAATGATTGCTAAAGCCTTTGATTGGACTGCGGCCACTGCCCGAAACAACAAATACAGGTGTATTCAGCGACTGAAAGAAATGCTCATCACAAAAGAATAAAGAACCCAAATTGGAAAATAACAATCATATATCGCAAGAAGAATTTGAAAAGTTCGAAAGATTCATCCTTGGTCATATGGCAGACCAGGAAAGGATAGCTTTCGAAAAAGAAATCGCCTCAGATAAGATACTGTCCCAAAAATTGGAGGATATGAAAGTCATATTGGAAGGGGTTGAGGAGGCGGCCTTCAGAAACAATCTTGATAAAATACATCAAGAATTGGAGTTGGATACCTCAAAACCCACGGAGAGCAAAAAACCGGATTTTAAAAAAGAAAATATCCAATTATTCCCTTGGAAACCTATTTCAATCGCTGCTTCATTGCTTTTGACCATCGGATTTTTTGCTTGGTTGTTTCTTCTGAAACCTGATCCAAATGAAAAATTGTTTATGGTATACTTCCAAGCAGATCCGGGATTGGTGACGGCCATGAGTTCAGCATCCAATTATGAATTTGACAGGGCTATGGTGGACTATAAATCAGCCAACTATCAGGAGGCAATTACCCGTTGGGAGAAATTAATTCAAGACAAACCAGAAAACGACACGTTACAGTTTTTCCTTGGCGCTTCTCATTTGGCTCTCAAAAAAGCTGATCCTGCCATCTTTTATTTCGATGCTGTAGCTACCAATGAAAATTCAAACTTTCAAAAAGACGCCATTTGGTATTTGGGCTTGGCTTATGTCCTGGAAGGAAAAGAAGACCGAGCGGTAGAAGTTCTGCGTCAAAGCCAAGATCCTCAAGCTATTGAATTGTTGAAAGAACTAACGGAAAAGTGAAAAAGACAGCTTTAATCGGTTTCTTATGGTTTTTTTTGCCCGCACTTCTTTATGGGCAAACAGTCGATGAGCGATTGGCTGAAGTCCAAAAGGCGATCTATGAAGACAATTTGGACAGTGCGATTATGTTGTTTGATACACATACAAACTTTTATATTATAAAATCTGAATATTTGAATCTTAGTTATTTTGTCCCTCTTGCAGGATTTATTGCCAACAAGCAAAAGGATATGCAATATGGAATGGACAGGGTCCAATATTGGTTGGATTTTATCAGTGAAAAAAGCCAGGATCCAAGAGTATTGAGACAAGCTCACTTGGAATCCCATAGGTATTTTATGTTTGCCGGAAAGATGCAAATGGCTTATGATGCCAATCAAAAAGCATTGGATCTTACCTATCAAATCCCCAACCATACTCCTTCTGAATGGGCCATCATAGAACGCAATCTCGGTGTCCTTGCTACCCAATTGAATGATTTTGGACTTGCCCGCTCTCATACCCTTAAAGCCTTGGAGGGATTTGATACTGACCCTAACACCAGTTCCGAAAGTCGCTTTAATATTCTCAATGATTTGGGAGTCTCCTATTGGTATGCCTCTATTTGGGATTCTGCGGAATATTATTGGAAAGAGGGCATCGCATATTTGGATCAAATGGAAAAAAATCCCACCAACCAACTTTACCGAAAGGCAATGATTGAGGGGAATCTGGCAGCCGTATATGATGTCAAAGGCAAACTTGATGAAAGTGTGAAAATGGTCAAGTCATCCATCGCAAACAGCAAAGCCTTTGCCGATCAGGCAATAGATGATCCCAAGCGGGATCGGGCAATGTTATCTATTTTTTACAGTTCGATGAACTTGGGAATTACCTATAAAAGCATGGGGAATTACCTACAGGCACTTCAAATCCATGAACACACCCTGAAGGAAAAGGAAAAATATTTCCCTGCAGGACATCCTGAAATCACAGAAAGTCTTATCATGGTAGGTCAGGTCCATAATTATTTGATGAATTATGATGAAGCTAAAAAATTCCTGTTTCGGGCCATTGATGATCTCAATGCAACGGAAGAAAAATTCCCCTTGCGATTGGCAGATATTTATTACACACTTGCCTTGATCGCAGAAGGGGAAAATGAAATTGACGCTGCAAAAGAATATTATAAAACAGCTTTGAGATACTTTCAACAGACCAATAAAGAATCCTTGGATTTTGTTTTCTTGGGTTTTTTGGGCCATGCTGCTGATTTTTTCTCTCTTCATGGAGAGCCTGATATGGCGAAGCAATTGTCAAACATGGGCTATGAATACACCAAAAAAACCAATGGTATCAAATCACTACCAGGTTTTCACCAGGTAATCAACAAAAGCCGTGTATCCTACAATTTGGGAAGTTATGCTTCAGCCAGATCAGAGGCGGAAGAAGGAATGGGAATTCTTACACACCTTTTGGAGTCAGTCACCAATCTTACTGATTCAGTGAGAATAGAATATGAAAAGCCTATGGCATATTTCCTCAAATGGAAGTCCGATTACAAAATGACAAAAGAGCGATCCATTTCTTACCTCGAATCAATGTTAAACGAACTGAGGCAGGGTATTAAACTTTTAGAAAAACGAAAGGCAATGCTTTCCGACAGTGAAGATTTGGCGGTTTTGCTTTCCCAAAACCAGGAACTTATCAATTTTATAAAACAGATTGAATTGGAGCTTTATGAAAAGACCGGAGAAGAAAAATACCTTGAACAATTGATCGCAACCCACGAATCTAGCGTATATGCGAAAATCCGGGCCCAACTCAACCAAAAAAGACAGGTAAAATTCAGTGGGGTACCGGAATCCCTCATAGAAGAAGAGTCCATGATCAGGGATGAATTGGGGTATATCCTTTCTGAAGGAGGGGATATGGAGGAATTCATGGCAGTTTCCTCCAAATGGGAGAATCATTTGAAAATGCTCAAATCAGACTACCCGTCCTATTACCAATCCAGGTACGGGGACATTCATGAAGGCGAGTTGGTGT
>CAZLJT010000197.1:0-849 GCA_964559905.1 uncultured Aquiflexum sp. | reverse complement strand
CGGACTTTCAGTTTTTTGATCCATCTGGAAACTTTGTAGGGGAAAATCTTAAAGCCATCGTGATCAATAATGGTAAAAAGAAGCTTTATTCATTGAATTTCAATCCCGAATTGGTCAAAAAACTTCCTTCCCTTTGGCATGACCAAACAGCCTTAGGAGTCGTTACATATCAACTTTATCAGCAGCTATGGCAACCATTTGGCGATAAATTGATTGAATCAAGCGTATTGATCATACCTGATGGCATGTTGTTCAATTTAAGCTTCGACTTATTGACAGACAGAGAAATCAAAACTTATGAAGAGTTCCTCTCGCACAGCTTACTTGTCAAACATGATATCTCTTACCAGTATAGTATGTGGTTGGGTTTTACCAAAAGTTCTAAGGACATGCGTGACAACTATATTGCTTTCACACCAGGTTTTTTGGATCGGATGAAGGAAAATTACCTCAAACTGGTACAAGATACTTTAAGTTTGGACAAAGCCTATTTGTCTCTTTTGCCTCAGCCATTTACCATAAATCTAGCCAACAAAGCAGCAAAAACATTCGGAGGAAACGTTTTTGCCTTTGAAGAATCCACTGCAAAAACCTTCCGTGAAAGGGCTGCAAAAAATAAAATCATCCATATCGGTACCCATGCAGAATCTAACAATATAAGCCCGGTCTTTTCCAAACTTATTTTTGCTAAAAATAATGAACCATTGGAAGAAGACAATGCCCTATATGCCTACGAAATTTACAACACGGACATGCAATCTAACCTTACTTTGCTTACTGCTTGTGAAACAGGAAAACCTGTTTATCAACCGGGTGAGGGTATGATATCACTTTCACATGCTTTTCAAT
>CAZLJT010000196.1:0-6999 GCA_964559905.1 uncultured Aquiflexum sp. | reverse complement strand
AGGTCTTTACCAATACTTTTATATTTCCAGGAAATATCCCCTTTATCAGACTGATAAAGACCATATCCTTTGGGCGTGCCATCATAGCAGATATCACCTGACCACCAAGCCCCGCTGATTGCTCCGGTGTTGTGCTCAAATATATTTCCATCATCCCGGTTTTCATTCCAATGCACATGACCGGAGATCAGATGCGCTTCGTAGCCTTCCAAAATCTTGTATAAAGCTACCCTGTTGATGACCGACTCTTTGTTGATATCACGGCCAGAATTATGGGCTACGATCTGCGAAAAACTCGGAATATGCAGGAAAATGACAATGGTTTTGTCCTTGGACACCAAAGCGAGATCCCTTTCCAACCATTGTAACTGGATCTCGGGAAGGTAGCCGTAGTATTGCTTGCTTCCCAAAAAGAACACATCATTCAAGACGACGTAATGGGTTTTGCCCCGGTTAAAGGAATAATAGGCAGGTCCAAACTGACTGGTAAATGGGACTTGGCTGCTTTCGTTCGACCTTGCATTCAGGTTGATATCATGGTTTCCCAATACCTGAAAGAAAGGAATTCCGGTAGTTTTGATGCCTTGATTATATTGGTCGTACAATTCAAACTTATCAAAAACCAAATCACCCACTCCAACTCCAAAAAGATTAGGATCATTCAGCATAGCTTTTATTTTGCTGAGGTCATTACATGATTCCGAGATAAATTGATTGGCTTCTTCTTCAGTCTGCACCTGCGGATCGGCGATGGCTATGAAGTGATGTTCGGCTTCATCGTTTGGGTTTGGTTTCAAATCAAAAAAGATAGCGTTGTAAGCCTTGTTCAGATCTATCCTTCTGAAAAAATCCACCGAACCGTTGTCCAATAAGTCAAAAGCATATCCCGAAGGATAAGAGATAAACACAAATTCCTGATTGGTTGTAAATTCAAACTCGCCCTTTTCATTGGTAAGGATAATATCTTTGCCGTCTGATACTGTGATGTTTTTTAGCTGATTGCCGTTTGAGGTAACTTTTCCTTTGACTTGGGTGTATGAATGAAGATGTGTTTTCTCTTGACCAAAAACAAGATTATATTCCGCAGTAATGAAGATTAAAACCAATAAAAAAATGTAGGAAAGAAATCTGTTTGGGTACTTGTTCATGGTATTTGAATTTGAAGTCAACTTAAAAAAAAATGGGCATACCAAAAAGGAAGCGTTTTGATTTAATTAGAAAGTTGGTTTTGAATGTAAATTTCAAACATCAAGGAAGTCTTGAGAAATCATTTTTTGATCCCAAAAAAAATGATGGACGTGTAGGCAAGTCCATCATTAATGTTCTATCGGTATGATCTGATGCAATTAACTTATAGAAAAACTTTAATTTGATTATTAGGAATCTATCGATCCTGTTACCCTTTTCATAAATAAATTTAAAGCATCACGCAGTGGCATTCCTTCCTTTACCAAATTTTGTACCTCAATTGCTCCGTACATATTTGAAAGAAGTTCTCCGATGATATCTAATTCCTCGTCTTTGATTCCCCGTGCTTCAGCTATATGCTCTAGCAAACCGATAGCCTCCATGAGGTGTGCAGGGTCATTTTGGTTGCCATATGCAACGATATGCTTAATTAGTGGCAATCTCATCAATTAGTCCTTTTAATAATTCTGCTTTATTAGTCTGAATCTGATTCAAAAGCGAGCCGGCTTTAAAAGACGCAAAAGTAGGTAGATTATCAACTTTTGCTAGTTTCCTTGAATTTGGAAACTTTTCAGCGTCCACTACGACAAATGAAATGTCCTCGTGTTCAGAGGCAAAACGTTTGAATTTTGGCTTCATAACCCTGCAGTTTCCACACCATCCGGCGGAAAATTGCACTACAACCTTTTCATTCCTTTCAATGATGACCTGTAGATTATCCTCTGTTATCTCTTCTATCATAATTTTGCTAATTAATTTTTGCTTAGATAAAGTGCTACTCCCTCTCGGTCAGCCTTCAAGGCTTCATCTCCTTTTTCCCAATTTGCAGGGCAGACTTCCCCTTTTTCCTGGACATGTGTATACGCATCAATTAACCTGAGGAAGTCTTTTGCGTTCCGGCCCAAAGGCATATGATTCACACTTTCATGAAAAACCAAACCATCCTCATCAATCAGATAGGTGGCCCGGTAAGTTACATTGTCACCTGTGATCAAATTTGCATTAAGATCGTGGTCATATTCCACTTTTTGAATATCTAAAATTCCCAATATAGAAGAAAGGTTTCTATTACTATCTGCCAGTAGGTCATAAGTCACTCCTTCTATACCTCCATTATCTTTGGCAGTATTCAGCCAAGCAAAATGAACTTCCGGTGTATCGCATGAAGCACCGATCAATATAGTATTTCGCTTTTCGAATTCAGGAAGTGCTTCTTGAAAGGCATGGAGTTCTGTCGGACACACAAAAGTGAAATCTTTAGGATACCAAAAAAGAAGAATTTTTTTTCTCTCTTTGGTTGCCTTTTCGAATACATTGATTTTAAAAGTGTCTCCCATTTCATTCATGGCATTGACACTAAGATTTGGAAAATTTTTACCTGTATATGACATAAATTTATTCGTTTATGAAAATCTAACACAATTGTAAGGAAGAGTGTTCATGATAAGTTTTAATAAAAAATGTGCAACGAATATGCCTTACTATTAACAAAAATGAAAAATAGCCGGTACTTTATCGTTTATTCTGTGTAAAGCCAAATACATATTTCATTCTTTAGGTAAATGAAATTTTAACAATAAAATGTTTTTTTGGAGATCGGCTCCAAAAAAATGATTCATTCTTAACTTATTGATTTTTTTAGATAGTATTTATTGATCGAGGACATGAATTTGTGAAATACTTCGGTGTTTTCATACATTCTTCTGAATTCTCCCGAATGTGCACCATAGGCAAATATGGGGATGATAATCCCGGTTGTCGGTTTTTTGTCCTGTAGCATACGTTTTTAAATCGGTGTTTGAATTCAGAATTATTCAATAAACTCAAGATCAAATCAATTTAATGACCTTTATTATTCAGGCTAAAACTATATCGGTGCCTGTTATATAACATCCGGCTAGATTTAAATAAAATATGCCTGAATTTATCAATAGATTTATGAAAGCCAAGGGAAAGAGAAAAGGGGATAGATACCAACAACTGCAGCCTTCAAGGTAGAAGCCCTAATAAAATCGCATTTTGATAATACTTCCATTGCTAATGCTGTATGGGTTTAGGATAGGAGGTAGCTATCGCAAATCCATAAAAAAAGCCCCCAATTTCTTGAGGGCTTTTTTTATAAATAAACTCGTTGTTAACTAATTAGAAGGTGAATCTTAGACCCCACTGTAATCTCCAAACATCAGAGGTAAAAGCAGTTGGATTGAATGACCTAGAGAGTAATTCTCCGCCCTGAACAGCCATTCTATAGGTAGGCACACCATTGGCATCAGCACCTCTAGCTACAAGTGGTCTGTTATTAAACATTTGCTGGCCAACACCCCAATCACTGTTCAACAAGTTGCCTACATTAAGAATATCAACTCTGAACTCAAGACTCTGTCCTTTGGAAGTAGTTCTTAATGTTTGAGAAGCACTGAAATCTGCTCTATAAACCATTGGTAATACTACACCACCTCTTTCAGCTACTTTACCTCTATTGGCACTTAGGTACTTATCCTGTTGGATATATGCTTCCCAAGCAGCAGATTGCTGTGCAGCAGTATAAGTTACGCCTCCTGAAGTAAACTCCTGAAAGTTCATTTCATTGGTATTTGCATGGATATAGATCAAATCATTTGAAAATCCACCATCTCCATTATAATCTCCATTATAAACGTAACTAGAGTTTCCAATTGTACGACCACTCCAGAAGATAGAGAAAGAAGTAGTTCCGAATTCAAAGATGTCCTTCGTGTAACTTACAGATGCAAAAATATTATGACCCATAAATCCGTTTGAGAAACCTAAAGTTGGATTATTTGGATCTCCTGAATGTGGATTGTTATTCCATGAACCGAATGCAATGGATCCCGGATCGATCGTATTCCTTGCTTCACCATAGCTATAGGCTGCTTTAGCAAAGAAACCATTTTTAAAGGGTTTCTCAAGGGAGAATGACCCTACCCAAGAATTTCCGATAGCTTGATTGGATAAAGTTACTGCATTATCAATATTTCCGTTTATTCTGTTACCTGCAGTCCATCTTGGTCTTGGATCAGGTCCTGAATAGGCTGTATTTGGAGCGGAAAGATTGGCATTGTAATAAGCAATTCCATTGACATCTTTATTGTAAATAAATTCAGCCGTTGCAATGATTCCTAATGGAAGTTGCTGGTCAATTGCAATGTTGGATCTCCAAATTTGAGGAAATTTAAAGTCAGGTTCGGTCAAAGCCAATTCATATTGTGAAGCTGGCTGTCCTGTTACATTGCTTGGTTTGTAATGATCTGGATCTGGATTAAATGGTCTTGCAGTAGTTCGATCAATTCTTTCAAAACCTGTAAGAATACCATTGTTACCTATTTGATTGGAAATCCAAACAAATACCGGTCTACCGGTAAATACTCCTGACCCACCTCTTAGCTGAGTAGTTTTAGCTCCTTGGCTTAGGTCATAATTAAAACCAACTCTTGGAGACCACAAAATATTTGCTCCTGGCAATTCATCTGTTCTAAATCTTTTGGTATTGCCTGCAGGATCTACGAAATTAAGACCTTCCACCTCTTGGTTTCTGAAACCTGTGTTGGCAAAAAATGGAACGTCAATTCTCAGACCCACTGTTACATTGAAATCTTTGTTGACCTGGATTTCGTCTTGACCATATAAACCTGCGTAAGTAACTTTTGTAGGCTGTATAGGCTTGCTCTGTCCCGGGATATTTGACCATCTTACCTGAAATCTCTCAACAGAGACCCCTGAGGTAGTACCAGCTAGATAGGCATTGGCATCAGCATAAAAATCGTCTAATGAATTATAAACATAAGCTGATTGGGAACCAGGGAAGAACACATTTTCATAAGAATATCTTTCTAAGTTGACACCAGCGGTAATAGTATGTTTTCCTTTAAAAATCTGAAGATTATTCTGCAATTGGAAAGTACTATATCTCAATTCGTTACTAGGCGTAAATGGCTCAAATCCAAATGAGGTATAAGTTGCTCCATCTTGTCTGATATCTACCAATGGGAAGAATTGTCCTCTTGAATCCCTGCTTTCATCCTGATAAGTATAACCAACAATCAAATTATTAGTCATATTGGAGCTGATTCTAGTATTCAATTCACCAATGATTGATCTGATATTTTCAAGAATGATGTAGTTCGTATTTTGGAAATTCAATGCATTCAAGTTTGATCTCCTTGAACCGAATCCAAGGGAGGAGGAATTTGAAGCAAGAACATCGGTTCTGGAATCCAAATGATTGTACCTGACGCTCAACTTATTCTTATCATTGATGTTATAATCAAATTTGACCAAAAATTTGGTTGCATCGGTGCTGTGGTCATAACCTTGATAAGGTCCGGTTTCATAACCGAAGTTATTTCTAAGAAAACTACTTAACTGGTTCAAATCAGAGGCCAAAACCCTTGTAACATTACCTCCGACAGCTTCTCCACCATTATTAGCTCTGAAAGTAGTTCCTGGTTCAGTTGTCTTCTCGTCTTCAAAATTGGCAAAAAAGAACAATTTATCTTTGATAATTGGTCCGCCAACTCTAAAGCCTATTTGTCTGTATTTGAATTCTCCCGGATCAAAAGTGTTTTCCCCAGCTTTAGTTCCTACATTGTCACTACCTCTCCAGAAATAATATGCAGAACCTGTAATATCGTTGGTTCCGCTTCTTGTCACAGCATTGATACCTGCTCCAGTAAAGTTAGCTTGCTTTACATCATAAGGAGCGACATTTACAGTAACCTGGTCTATGGCATCCAAGGAGATTGGAGTAACACCTGTTCTTGCACCTGGCTGGTCGCCTAATCCAAAAGAGTTGTTGAAATAAGAACCATCAACGGTAATGTTGTTTAATCTTGAATCCTGACCAGCAAATGAATTGCCACTTGCTTGAGGAGTCAATCTTGTAAAGTCATTTATTGACCTTGATACAGTTGGTAGCCTATTGATAGTTTCATTACTGATAGCTGTTGCAGCCCCAGTTCTTTCTGAACTGAAAACAGAACTCCTTTCTGCGGTCACAAGTATTTCTGACAATTCCTCACCATCTTCTCTCATGATTACATTTACGTTAGCTGTAACACCTAAGCTCAACGAAATGCCTTCTACAGATTGAGATTCAAAGCCAATGAATGAAACAGTTACTTTGTAAGGACCACCCACTCTCATACCTGGGATGGTGAATCTACCATCAATGTTGGTTACTGCACCATACCTTGTTCCTGAAGGGGTGTGTGTAGCCACTACGTTTGCCCCGGGAAGCGTTTCCCCGTTGCTGTCAATTACCCTACCAGACATACTGGAAGTTGTTACCCCTTGCGAATATGCCATGCCTGTGACAAACACAAACATCAACATTGCAAAAAGACTCTTTAGTAATGATTGCCTCATAATTTTTGTTTTAGTTTGAATATTGAAATTAACTTTAAGAAATTCATTTTGTTTGGTGGTACAAATGTAGCCGAGTATTCCAAGTTTTTATTTTTGTAATTGTTAAATTTTAACATTTATTCACAAGTTTACTTAACAATTTCTTAACATTGAAATAAGAAGGAAATTTTATTTTTACCCTGTTTTTTGCATTTAAACCGATGTAGATATACTTTATTTTCTAATTTGATAAAATTAAGTTTTCCTGAATCTTGAAATGTTAAGAAATCTTTAAATAAATGTTAAGAGCCTTTTTAAGCAAAAAACAATTAATAAGTCTTCAAACTATTTATATTTAAAAACAAAAATGTGTCACTTAATGAAAAAGAAATATATACTTTGGCTTTATTTATTTTTGTTTGTCAGTATGTTGGATATTTTTTTTAC
>CAZLJT010000195.1:0-7000 GCA_964559905.1 uncultured Aquiflexum sp. | reverse complement strand
GTCATGATTTTTATACCGCCCTTTTTATAGATTTTTTCCAAAGCCTTTGAAACTTCCTCGTCCTCATTGGGAACTATACGGTCCATAAATTCAACTATAGTCACCTCGACTCCGATGGCACTATAGACATATGCAAATTCAACACCTATTGCCCCAGAACCCACTACTACCATTTTCTCAGGCTTTTTATCAAGAGTCATTGCCTTGCGATAACCAACAATTTTTTCATTGTCGATTTTCAATGCAGGAAGTTCTCTTGCCCTTCCTCCTGTTGCAATTATGATGTGATCGGCAGAATAAACAGTCTTTTTCCCATCCTTATCTTCCACTTCGATCTTCTTTCCTGCCTGTACTTTTCCCCAGCCCAAAAGTTGATCGATCTTATTTTTTTTCATCAAAAACTGAACTCCCTTGGACATCCCGGCAGCCACATCACGGCTTCTTTTGATCATATTTGGGAAATCCACAGAAGCCTCTTTCACTTTGATTCCATAATCTTCCGAATGATTGATGTATTCGAAAACCTGAGCACTCTTGATCAAAGCTTTGGTAGGAATACAACCCCAGTTCAAACAGATGCCACCCAATTCAGCAGCTTCGACAATAGCAGTTTTCAAACCTAACTGGGAAGCCCTTATTGCTGCGACATATCCCCCCGGGCCAGAACCCAAAACAATCAAATCATATTTCGTTGAAGACATTTTCTTAATATTTAATTTTCAAATTAGCTATGCAAAAATAGGGCTTTTGGGGAGAGAAAAAAATCTAAATGAGATGTTAGACGTGAGACTTGAGATGTGAGAGAGAGGAGAGTAGAGAGGTGGAGATTACTTGACAACTATTGCAGATGAAAAAAAGCGTCACGGGAGCATAAATGATAAAAAGTAAAAAAAGCTTGTCCTTGTCATTTCGAACCTAGAGAGAAATCTTTTGCTCCGAATCAAAATTGACAGACCTCTCCTGCCGTCGAGGTGACAAGGCAAAGTCTTTCTAAGTAGTTATCCTTGCTTTAAAATTCATACAAGTTTAGGGCCGGGACTTTTTGAAAGCATTTATGAAAACATATTAGCCTTTGAAATTGTAAATGGCTTTTTGGAATAAAAAAATAGGAAAGATTAATCTGGCAAAATAACTTTGCTCCTCTGTGTCTCTGCGTGCAAAACAAAAATTCATTACTTTTGACGATCAAACAAAATAATACAACATGGGATTATTAAGCGGAAAAACAGCTCTGATCACGGGAGCATCTAAGGGGATAGGAAGAGCCATTGCCATCCGATATGCACAGGAAGGTGCCAACGTGGCATTTACCTATTTATCCAGTGTGGAAAAAGGTCAAGAGTTGGAAAATGAATTGACGGCATTTGGTATCAAGGCAAAGGGTTATCGTTCTGATGCTTCTGACTTCAAAGCGGCTGAGGAATTGATCAATGCTGTGGTCTCAGAATTCGGGACATTGGATATACTTGTGAACAATGCTGGGATCACCCGAGACAACCTGCTGATGAGAATGACCGAAGAGGCTTGGGATGAAGTCATCGGGGTAAACCTTAAATCCTGCTTCAATACCGTCAAAGCTGCAACACGTCCAATGATGAAAGCCAAAAGTGGTTCTATAATAAATATCACTTCTGTGGTAGGCATCAAAGGCAACGCCGGTCAAGCCAATTACGCTGCTTCCAAGTCCGGGATTATTGGTTTTACCAAGTCTGTGGCTTTGGAATTAGGATCAAGAAACATCAGGGCAAATGCCGTGGCACCGGGCTTTATAGAAACTGAAATGACAGCAGTATTGGATGAGAAAACCGTCCAAGGCTGGAGAGACGGTATCCCGATGAAACGTGGCGGACAACCGGAAGAAGTTGCCAATGCCTGTGTGTTCCTTGGTTCTGATATGAGTTCTTATATTTCAGGACAAGTGCTTCAGGTAGATGGAGCGATGTTGACTTGATTTAAAAAAAAAGACAGTCCGAAGACTGTCTTTTTAAATCCATCTAGTTATTCTTATTTCTTGCCAGGGAAAATCGCTGACTCTCCCAATTGCTCTTCAATCCTAAGCAACTGATTGTATTTAGCCATTCTGTCTGATCTGGAAGCAGAACCGGTCTTGATTTGACCACAATTCACAGCTACTGCCAAGTCAGCAATAGTAGAATCTTCTGTTTCGCCTGACCTGTGTGACATCACAGCGGTAAAACCAGCCTTATGTGCCAAGGCAATGGCATCAAGGGTCTCGGTCAACGTTCCGATTTGGTTTACTTTGACCAATATGGAGTTAGCTGATTTTTCTTCGATACCTCTTTTAAGGAACTTGACATTTGTAACAAAAAGGTCATCACCTACCAATTGGACTTTGTCTCCAATTTTGGCGGTAAGCATAGCCCAGCCAGCCCAATCTTCTTCTGCAAAACCATCTTCTATGGAATCTATTGGATATTTTTCAGTAAGTTCCGCAAGATAGTCTACTTGTTCTTCCCTACTTCTGACTTTTCCGGTAGGTCCTTCGAATTTGCTATAATCATATTTTCCGTCTTTATAGAATTCCGAAGCGGCACAATCCAATGCTATGGTTACTTGATCTCCAGCCTTGTAGCCAGCGTTTTTGATAGCATCCAACACACATGCCAAAGCTTCTTCAGTGCCTCCTGAGAAATTAGGTGCAAAACCGCCCTCGTCACCAACAGCGGTACTGAGGTTTTTATCATGGAGTATTTTTTTCAAATGATGGAAAATTTCAGCACCCATCCTGATTGCTTCAGAGAAACTGGAAGCGCCAATCGGCCGAACCATAAATTCCTGAAAAGCAATAGGAGCATCAGAATGAGAACCACCATTAATGATATTTAACATAGGAACAGGAAGTGTATTGGCATTTACACCACCAATATATCTGTAAAGCGGCTGACCAGCTTCCATGGCTGCTGCTTTGGCTACTGCCAAAGAAACGCCAAGAATGGCGTTTGCACCTAATTTACTTTTAGTAGAAGTGCCATCTAGATCGATCATGATCCTATCTATAAGATTTTGCTCAAAAACATCCATTCCAAGCAATTCGGGAGCAATGATATCATTTACGTTGGACACAGCTTTAAGAACGCCTTTCCCAAGATATTTGGATTTATCCCCATCACGAAGTTCAACGGCTTCATTCACTCCAGTGGAGGCACCACTTGGAACTGCCGCCCTTCCAAAAGCACCATTTTCGGTCACTACATCAACTTCCACAGTAGGATTCCCTCTGGAATCTAAAATTTGTCTAGCATGAATCGATTGAATCAATGTCATAATTTAAAAGGTTTAAGGTTGTTTAATTATTTTTTCAAGAGAGATATAAAGTCATCAAATAAATACCTCGAATCGTGTGGTCCTGGAGAGGATTCGGGGTGATACTGCACAGAGAATGCAGGCTTGTTTTTCAATTTAATCCCAGCTACTGAGTTGTCATTTAAATGGACATGTGTTATTTCGACTGAGTCACTTTTTTCAACATCTTCCCTATTGACTACGAAGCCGTGATTTTGTGATGTGATTTCGCTGGTGCCCGTTAAAAGATTTTTGATAGGGTGATTTAATCCCCTATGGCCATGATGCATTTTATAAGTTGAAATGCCACAGGCTTCAGCAAGAATTTGGTGACCAAGACAAATTCCGAAAACAGGTTTATCTGTTTCCAAGATATCCTTGGTAGTCTTTACTGCATATTCCATTACAGCTGGATCTCCAGGTCCATTAGAAAGAAAATAACCATCCGGAGCCCAAGCTTCCATTTCATCCAAAGTCGTTTTTGCAGGAAAAACCTTGCAGTAAACACCTCTCTCTGCCAAACTTCTAAGGATATTTAGCTTTATGCCAAAATCAAGACAGGCCACTTTGAATGAAGATTTCTCATCACCAAAATAAAATGGTTCTTTTGTACATACTTTCGAGGAAAGCTCCAGACCATTCATATCCGGTATTTTATTCAACTCAGCTTTTAAACCAGCTAAATCTTCTTCAAACTCGGAACTGATGATGGCATTCATGGCCCCTTTGGACCTTATATGTCTAACCAGCTTTCGGGTATCAAGATCAGCTATTCCGGTAATGCCATATTTTACAAGATATTCCTGCAAAGAACCACTTGCATCAAGACGACTATAAATTTCGGAAAAGGAATTTACCACTATCCCAGCAATTGTTGGATGGCTAGATTCTACCTCAGAATCCAATACACCATAATTACCGATATGAGAGGTAGTGGTTACAATAATCTGACCGGTGTAAGATAGGTCTGTATAAATTTCCTGGTATCCGGTCATTCCGGTATTGAAACAAATTTCACCGCCGTTGGTACCTGGGCTTCCTATTAGCGTCCCTCTAAACAGTGTGCCGTCAGCTAAAAGAAGTGTTGCTTTTTGTTTGTTCATTTTGATTTTTTGGACTCGTCAAAGTTAAGAATTTTTAAAGTATAAGCCTTGGGAAATTGATAATGATATAAAAAAAGGGATTGAACCAAAGTCCAATCCCCTTTAAATATTTCAGTTGATCATGCATGAATTATTCAGCAGACTTTTCTTCTTCATTATTTTCATCAGCTTGAGGTTCGTCAGCTACCTCTTCAGCTTTAGCTACTGGAGTAGTTTCAGCGACAGCACTTTCTGTTTTGCCCGAACTCCTTCTACTTCTTCTTGTTGTTTTCTTGGCTGGCTTAGCTTCTTTCAACATCAATTCGTTGAAATCAACCAATTCGATGATACACATTTCAGCATTATCGCCCAAACGGAATCCCGTTTTGATAATTCTTGTGTATCCACCGGTTCTTTCTCCAACTTTTACAACTACTTCACCGAAAAGCTCTTTAATCCCTTCTTTACTTTGAAGATAGGAAAAAGCAATCCTTCTGTTGTGTGTAGTATCTTCTTTTGCCCTTGTAATTAGAGGCTCTACATATTTTCTTAGCTCTTTGGCCTTAGCAAGCGTTGTAGAAATACGCTTGTGAAGAATCAGGGAAGTAGCCATATTGGAGAGCATCGCTTTCCTGTGACTGGCTGTCCTGCCAAGGTGATTGAATTTCTTACCGTGTCTCATTTTTAATTATTCTTCATCAAGTTTATACTTAGATAAATCCATCCCGAAGGTCAAACCCTTTTCTTGGATAAGTTGCTCAAGTTCTGCTAAAGACTTTTTACCGAAATTTCTAAATTTCATCATATCTGAAATCTCTAATTTAGCAAGGTCTCCAAGACTCTTAACATCAGCTGCCTTAAGACAGTTAAATGCACGAACAGAAAGATCCAAATCGCTCAAAGGAGTTTTAAGAAGTTTTCTCATGTGCAAAAACTCCTCATCGATCGGTTCTGGTTCCGATATTCCTGTAGAATCCAAGACCATAGTCTGATCTGAAAACAGCATAAAATGCTGAATAAGAATTTTTGCTGATTCCTGAAGTGCTTTTTCAGGGTGAATTGACCCATCTGTTGAAACTTCCAAGATCAACTTTTCAAAGTCTGTCTTTTGCTCAACCCGCGTGTTCTCCACACTATATTTCACATTCTTGATAGGTGTGAAAATAGCATCAATTGGAATAACACCAAAAACTTGCTCTTTTGGTTTAGATTCATCAGCTGGAAGATATCCTCTTCCTTTTTCAACTGTTAATTCTATTTCAAAACTCTTAGAATCGTCTAAATGGCAAATAACCAATTCCGGATTCAATACCTCAAAAGAGGAGGTGAACTTGGCAATATCTCCAGCAGTGAAAAGTGATTGATTCTTTACTTCCACAGTGATTTTTCCATCTATGGCATCATGGACTTTTTTAAATCTAACCTGCTTCAGATTCAGAATAATATCTGTCACATCTTCAACAACACCCTCGACAGTGGAAAATTCATGTACTACACCTGGAAGCTTCACTGATGTGATGGCATAACCTTCAAGCGAGGATAACAAAATCCTCCTCAAGGCATTACCGATGGTGACCCCATAGCCCTTCTCAAGTGGCTTGAAGGTGAACAAACCGTGAAAATCATCGGCTTTTTCCATCACCACTTTCTCGGGCATTTGAAATGCTAATATGGACATATCAATAGTTCTATTTAAGTCTGAAAGTTTATTATTTAGAGTAAAGCTCGACAATCAACTGTTCTTTGATATTCTCTGGAATATCATCTCTAGTTGGAATTGATACAAACTTACCTGCTAAAGAGGTGCTATCCCACTCTAACCAAGGATAACGATTACTTTTACCTGCTAAGCTAGTTGATATTGCTTCAAGAGATTTTGAACGTTCTCTCACCGCCACAACATCACCTGGCTTTAAAGTATAAGAAGGTATATTGACTACTTCACCATTTACAAGAACATGCTTGTGGGAAACAAGTTGTCTGGCTCCTCTTCTTGTAGGAGCTATACCTAATCTATAAACTACATTGTCCAATCTTGATTCCAACAATTGGAGAAGATTTTCACCTGTAATACCTTGTTTTCTTGAAGCAATTCCAAACATTTTGGCGAATTGTCTTTCCAATACACCATAGATGTATTTCGCTTTTTGCTTTTCAGCAAGCTGGATAGCGTATTCTGATTGTTTTTTTCTTCTTCCCCTTCCATGTTGTCCCGGAGGGTAATTTTTCTTTTGGAGAGCTTTGCTATATCCTTCGATAGGTTCGCCGAATCTTCTGGCGATCTTGGACTTTGGACCTGTATATCTTGCCATTCTATATCTTCTTTAAGAAATTAAACTCTTCTACGTTTTGGAGGACGGCATCCATTGTGTGGAAGCGGAGTCACATCAACAATTGTAGTGACATCTAAACCTACATTTTGCAAAGTTCTGATGGCAGACTCACGTCCTGCACCAGGGCCTTTTACAAAAACCTCAATTTTTCTCAATCCCAAGTCATATGCTACCTGACCGCAGTTTTGCGCAGCCATTTGAGCAGCATAGGGGGTGTTTTTCTTTGAACCTCTGAATCCCATTTTACCGGCAGAAGCCCAAGAAATCACCTGACCAGAATTA
>CAZLJT010000194.1:0-7017 GCA_964559905.1 uncultured Aquiflexum sp. | reverse complement strand
TTGAACTGAAAGAATATTGGGTTTTATCCAAAACGCCTGTCTGAGTGGTCAAATGCCCTTTTCCTTCTTTTCCGGTTCCTTGCCATACGGCTGTTGCTTTTCTTTTCATTATTTATTTAAGTTAATTGGTTAAAACAATTGATTTTCGAAGTTACCAAAAAAATACGTTTAACTTAATATTATTTAACCAATGCTTTTTCTCTTTGGATTTCCAGTATATCCACAGGAGGAGGGGTATTGTCGCCCAACAAATGCTGCACATAATAATCTCCCATTTTCCAAAAGAAATATTCTGTCATATCCCCAAAACCATGTCTCTGACCGGGAAGGATGATGAAATCAAAACGCTTATTGGCTTTGATCAGTGAATTGGCCATTCTGATGGTATTGGCAGGATGCACATTATTGTCCACATCACCGGTGACCAACAGCAGTCGACCTTTGAGGTTTTTGGCCAAATCAGGATTTCTTTCAATTTGGTAAACAAAAGTGGTGTCACCTTTTGGAGTGACAATTTCTTTTACTCCATGATGCTTTTCTGACCACCATCTGTTGTAGATATTGTTCTCATGGTTTCCCGCACTTGATACAGCCACTTTGAAAAAGTCGGGATAAACCAGCATGGCCGCCGTGGACATAAAACCTCCGCCTGAATGTCCGTGGATACCGACCCGGGACTTGTCTATAAAGGAATGTCTGTCCGCCAATTGCTCAATGGTTGCTTTTTTGTCAGCCAGGCCATAATCCCTGAGATTACCATAGCCGTAGTTATGGTACCACTTAGACCTTCCGGGATGACCGCCTCTGTTACCAACAGTCACTACCACAAAACCAAACTGAGCAAGACGGTCAATTCTGTCCATGCTTCTGCCGAAGGATTTGTTTACAGCCTCGGTTTGTGGACCGGGATATACGTATTCGATAATGGGATAACTTTTTGTTGAATCAAAGTCAAAGGGCTTGTACATCACACCAAACAAGTCAGTGTAACCATCATCGGCTTTGACTTTGAAGGGTTCGGGGAATTGGTAACCTGCAGCAAACAAAGAGGATAAATCAGCGGTTTCCAGATCCATTACTTTCCTGCCCATGGCATCAAATAGGGTGGAGGAGGGTACCGTATTTACCCTGGAGAAATTATTGACAAAGTAGGTGGTATTGTCATTGATTGAAATGCTATGGTTGAAGTTGCCGGGATTCAGCAGTGTAATTGTACCTCCGTTCAGGCTCACTTTGTATAGATGCTCATAATAAGGATCTTCTCCTTTTTCCTTTCCATTCGCCGTGAAGTATAGCACTCTTGCTTTTTCATCCACTTTAGAGATGGATTCTGAATGGAAAGGTCCTGAAGTCAGTTGACGTTTTAGGTTTCCTTTGGTATCATACAGGTAAAAATGTCCCCATCCGTCACGTTCCGACCAATGGATGATTTCAGTGCCATTGTTAATAATTTCAGGTTTGGTGATATCGATATAAGTATTGCTTCTTTCTTCAATCAATGTCTCTTTTTTGCCATCCTGAATATTCCATCGACAAATATCAATTTTCTTCAGATCTCTCGAAGTGATGGAAAAATAAATGAAGTTTTCATCCCCCAACCATTTGACAGGTTTAAATTCATCATCCCTGTTTTTGGCCGGAATATTTGCAGACCAGATTCCGAGAGATTGGTCTTTGAAAGTTGCAATGTCCAGTTTGGACATCTTTTCATTTCCAAATGAATAGTGGAACAGTTCCGTAACGGGCTGTTCTTTTTCCCCGGGCATGGCGTATTTGTAGGTTTCCAAGGTTGGTCTAGGGTCACGGGTATTGTGGATGACCCAGAGGTCTTTGACTTTTCTGGAATCGGTTCTACTGATGATAAATTGTTCAGAAGATTCAGACCAAAGAACAGCAGCGCGCTTTCTGTCATTTTTCTTTTTCTCTTCCTCTACATTGTCGTCTCCACGACCGGAACTGCTGTAGCCGTAGTCTTTTTCACCATCTTCGGTAAGTTGGTGTTCGACGATCGTACTGTCTTTTTCATCTTTAACGGCTTTGAGAAAGTTTTCCTTATCCATCCAAAACAGGTTTTCATTTTTGGCAAATACTACTTTGGAGGAATCAGGGGAAATAGTGGCCCAGGCCAGTCGTTTTGCTTCCTCCTCAGGATCTGTGACTTCGGTAAGCTGTTGGTTGGTGATATTGTACCTGAAAACAAAAGTCTTTTTCTCCAAAGAATCCTTGGCACTTGCATTTTTGGCTTTGATTTCTGCCCAATCCTTTTTCACTACATCCTGAGAGCTTTTAACCTTAAATTGGATGGTGTTTTCATCTTCCAAAAATTTCAGATTGGTAATATCCAGATGCTGTCCATCAAAGGGGTCCTTGACAACTTTGGTAATTTCAGCTGCCAATTTATCCTTATCAAACAAACTTGTCTTGCTTTTGGTAGCCGGGTTGACGATGTACCAGTTTTTTCCTTCTGTGGTTTCATATTCATACCAAAACCGGTCTGACTTTTTCAGCCAATGGGCATCAACATTGATGGAAAAAATCATTTTTTTCAGTTTTTCAGGGGAGAATCTTGCAGCCAATTCATAATTGCCTTTAGTATGCGGTTCCTGGCCAGCTGCTTCTCCCATAAACAAACCCAGGAAAAGCAAAAGGTATATCTTTCTCATCATTATTAAGTTTCAGAATCCTAAAACTAAATCCAAAGCCTGTCACTTTTTGAACCGTTGGTGGAAAAAACATTTAATAACCTGAATGGAGTCCCTTTTAGCCATTATTCGCACCTTTGGAAACAATTTTACTTCAAGGTTTTAAAAGAAAAAAAGCCTCCCAGAAGGAGACTCTTTTTAGTTTTCTAACTCTTCAATTAAATTAAAAAATGTCGGGTTACTTGATCTTAAGATAAGACCAAATAAAAAAATCAATTTTTACTTATTGTTCTGTAGATTTAATTCGGTTCTTCTATTCAGCTGATGCATGGCTTCATTGCAATCACCTGTGCTGCAGTCATTTATTGGCTGAGTTTTACCCAACCACTCACTTTTCATTCTACCGGGTTCTATTCCCTTCTTGATCAGGTAGTCCATTACGGCTTTTGCTCTTCGCTCAGAAAGATTCATGTTGTAGGCTTCATTGCCTCTTTGGTCGGTGTGTCCGGTGATATTGAGTTGGAGGTTAACCAACCTCTGAAGCAACAGGCTGACACGTTCCAATTCCTTTTTATGGATATTGCGAAGAGAAGCTTTATCAAAATCAAAATAGATAGTCGGAATTTCATGGTTCATGGCCTCAAAAAGATCTATCGGATCGCAGATATCTCTACCCATAAATTCCGCAGGCAAATCATATTGCCTGTTTTTGTCCGAGAAGGCTTCTAATACCAATTCACTTCTTCTGTTCAACTGATGGTCCGTTTCGGGGCATGGAATACCATCTCCACAATCATTGATAATCTTTTCTTCTCCGAACCATTCCAGTCTTACCCTCTCTTTGGGTATATCATATTTGGATAGGTATTCGCTTACTGCATCAGCCCTTTTTTGGCTGAGGATATCATTGTACTCTTTGGATGCCCTCGCATCGGTATGGGAATTGACCAGCAAATCAATAAATCCATATTGTTGCATGAGACCACCGATTTTGTCCAATGTGGGTTCCGCATCAGGTCTTATGATTGATTTGTCCAGGTCATAATAGACGATATCGGCATAAATCGGCAAGTTGTAAGGAATGGGGGCAAGTCGGTATTCTCTTTCCAAAATCTCTCCATCAAATCCTTTTGTAGAAAGAGTATTGTCCTGAATATTGAAAAATCCTTTTTTGCTGATGGACAGGCTAAAGTCTGTATCCAAGGAAAGTTCTGCGGTTAATTCAGATTTATCATTTCGGGAAGAAGGGATAGGATTTGAAGTGTTTCTTTCGGTGATTTTGGATTCAAACTCTTCAGTGATGACGTTTCCATCACAGTCCATTACCCTTGCGATCAATCGCTTATTAAGATCTTCAATGAGATAAATATCATCCATTCCCATTCCGCCAACCCGGTCAGAGGATAAGTACCTTTTACCATTTGGTGATATATAAAAAGCAAAATCATCTCTTGAAGAATTAAAGGGGAGGCCCATATTCGTAACTTTTCCAAGATTGCCATTTTGATAATCTGAAATGAAAATATCCATTCCACCCAGACCCAAATGGCCTTTAGACGAGAAATAAAAATTGCTTCCCATTCTTGAAGGATGGGTTTCATCATTGTCAGTATTGATTTCAGGTCCTAAATTGACAGGTTCTCCGAAATTTAATTGATCATCATAGGTGACATAGTAGAGATCAAATCCGCCAAATCCGCCTGGTTTGTCAGATGCATAATATATTCTTTTGGCTTCCTCATCTACAAAGGGAGTCATTACTCCGTACTCGGTTATATTGTTGATAGGGAAAGGCTTACTATCCGTAAATTGTCCATTTGTGGAAATATTGCTGAAATAGATTTCAGGATGAACCGAAAAATCTATTCTATTCTTTATTTTTCTGACATTTCTGAAAACCGTGTAGAATAAAATATTTCTGCTTTCCATCAGACTTGGATCTGAATATTGCAAGGCATCTGCTATATCAGAACTGATTTTGGAAATATCACCTGCAGTGCTGAATCGATAAATCCCAAAATACTCCATGTCATTGAAATCACTTTTTTCTTCACTGAAAAGGCTGTTTTTGGCATCCAACCTTACACCGGGCTTGTTTGACTCAAAGCTGGATCCTCTATTGCTGGAGAAATATTTATTATCCAAAGTATCAGCCGTGATACCATAGTCAGAACCTTGGCTATTGATATCTGCAAGCTGTACCAATTTTACATTAGCTTGTTTTTTCTTCAATTCTTTGAGCTGATTGAAATCTATTTCCGGAAAATCAAACTCTGAATAAGGACTTCCTGCGAACAATTCCTGGACATTGGGGTCATCTTCAAACTTCATTGCTGCTTTGAGGTATTTCAAATAATCTTCTCTGGTGGATTCTTCATGACTCACCACGGTTTTCCACCATTTGAAGGAGTTTTCATAATCCTGAAGATTTTGGAAGGATTCGGCCGCCAATACTGCTGTACTGTATTTCTCCTTTCTTCCATAAGCCTGGGAATAAAGCGTTGCTGCCTGGGAATAATTTTCAAGCGCATATTGCTTTTCCGCAAATCTCAATAAGGAGTTTTGGGCCTGTAAAGGCAGGTGAACGAGTCCACCTGCCATAGCCAAAACAATTACCAACAAAAAATTTCTTTTGATCTGATCCATCTTGGATATTCTTTTTAGAGTTAGAGTCATATTCATTCCAATTTATTTTTTGATCACTTGAATCCATCCCTTGAATTCGTGGTCTTTACCATTTCTATCCACTGTCTTTAGGACAAAGAAGTAGGTTCCTGACACAAGTCCTTCAGCAGACCATTCATTCTGGTAATTCTTTCTTTCGAATACATGGTCTCCGTTTCTGTTGAAGATGACGATTTCATTTTCCACAAATTTGTCCAATCCTTTGATTTCAAATGTATCGTTGAGACCGTCACCATCAGGGGTGATTACATTTGGGATAAAGAATGGATGGATTTGATTGATATCAGTTGCCTGATTATCAGTCATATTTGTGTCATTCTCATCTGAAGAAACCCTGGCAATATTGGTGACCTGAACCACCCTTTCAGAATTGATTTCATTTGCCCGGACCTTGATTTTGATCATCAGAGTTGCGTCAGCTGGGAAGAAAGGAACCGTAAAGGTGACAGCAGCACCGCTGACCCTGATATCAACTTCCATTTGAGGATCCGAAGATTCGAAGGTTGAACTCAAGTAGGACACCGCATTTGGCAGGTCATCAACAATCACCACATTGCTGGCGTCAGTACCGCCGATATTGCTGACCATGATTTCATATTCAAACTCATCTCCTTCAAAAATTTCCATGGAATTGGATGTTTTTGTGATGGAAAGGTCAACATCATTGACGAGCAACCTGAAGGTAACCGTAGCTAAATCAGTGTTTGTCGGATTTGCTGCTTCGCGCAATTCGTAGGTAAGGACATACTCTCCTGGAGGATTGAGACCCGGGATCAAACTCAGTTCACCGTTTTCATTGATCAGCAATCCAATTATTCCTGCCAGGTCAGTAAATTCAAAGTTTACTTCTTCAAAATTCACCGGATTACCGTTCAATAGGTCATTGTCCAATATGTTACCCAAAACGCCGCCGTATGTAACCACATAGTCTCCAAGGTCATCATCATTTGCAATGATTTTATTAGCAGAACCATTGACTGTGGCCGTGTCTGTTCCGTTTACCTCATTTCCATCTGGATCGGTGGATGTTACATTTACCCTGTTTTCAAGAGTTTCTGATTCCAGATCTTTCAATTGGATCGCATAGGTTGTTTCAAATGTTACAGATTGTCCAGGTGCTAGAGTTGGAATACTTTCTGCCAAACCGGTCAATGGATCAGAAACCTGAACATTGCTGAGTGTGACATTTCCTGTATTGGTGACAGAAATCGAATAGATAATCTCCTGACCAATGACACTATATGTTTCTGTTAAAGCGGTTTTGCTGACAGCTATCTGGCTTGATTTTTCCACTTCGACAGTAATTTCATCTTCAGATTCCATATCATCTCCGGTTTGAGCTGAGGCAACATTTCTTACATTTCCTCTATCCAAATCAGCTTGGGTAACGGTATATGTTGTATTGACTGTCCAAGTTTCGTTGGGAGCCAAATTTTCAATTGTCTCAGAGAGTCCAGTTAAAGGATCCGTTACCACAATACCTGTCATTGAGATATTCCCGGTATTTTGTACAATCAAAGTATAGATGATTTCATCTCCTACAGCACTGATGCTTGATCTGTTTGCAGTTTTTGCAATGGAAAGTGCTGGTGATTGTGTAGCGCTTACAGTTACCTCGTCATTTACAGAGATGTCATTGACTGAAGCAGTAGCGGTATTGAACACAGAACCTGCGTCTATATCATCCTGA
>CAZLJT010000193.1:0-7028 GCA_964559905.1 uncultured Aquiflexum sp. | reverse complement strand
CCAGCCACTCTTCTTTTAGAATTCCGTTCACTCTTTCTGCTATGGCATTTTCATGTGGAGAAGCAGGCTTGGTCATACTTATCCAGACTATTTTCTTTTTCAAAAGGTCTGTGTAATCATAACAGCAGTACTGTACTCCACGGTCTGAGTGATGAATCAGGGAGTATGGTTCAATGTATTTCTGAGATCGAAAAGCCATCTTTAGGGCATCAAGTGCCGATTCAGCCTTTAGGTCCAGAGAAAGATTCCAGCCCACTATTTTCTGGGAATAAGCATCTGTAATAAGATACAGATACATGACTTCCCCGTTCAGCTCGACATAGGTAATATCGGAAACCCATAGCTGGTTAGTCCTGGAGACAACCATGTTTTTAACAAGATTATGGTATTTTCTGAGCCAATGATGACTTTGGGTAGTGAAAAACCTCCTTTTTCTCTTAGTAACCAATAACCCGTTCATACGAAGCAGATCAAACAGTTTATCTCTGCCTATCTTGATTTTCAGCTTGGTCAAATCCTTCTGAATTAGTGGGTATAGTTTCCTCAGTCCCCATCTGGATGTTTTAGCCTTCTTTCTGATCTTGAAAATAAGACTTAAGACCAAATCTTCCTCAAAGGCCTCCCGGGAAATATATTTTAAAGATTTATAATAGCCTTGTCTGCTCTTGCCAAACAATCCGCAAAGTTGACCCAAGCTTATCCTTGGTTCTTCTTCTTTGAGTCTTTGAACTGTTTGGCACCAGACTTTTTTTCAAGATCCAGGCCATATTCTTCTTTGGCAATATCGACCATGATCTGATATGCCCTGCCCTTTAACTGGCTAAGTTTAAGCTCTTCTTCAAGTTGCTTAATACGAGCTTTTAACTCAATGTTGGAATCCTGTTTTTCTGACATGTTTCTTAATATCGGAAGAGGGTCTTTAGGAACTCTCCTTTCTAGACCGGCAAAAATCCTCATCCATTCCAAGATAACGGATTTGCTTTTAATTCCATAAACATGCCTTGCTTGTTCTTTGGTCAAAGTACCTGATAGCACTTCCATAACGATTTTTCTCCTAGCGTCTTCAGAGAATTTTTCTGTTTCTTGCATTTTGTCCGAATATAGGTTTACAATTTTTATTAAAATTGTGTCAACCTATTTCAGTACACGACCAAATCCTGAGTAAATAAAAAAGTCCCGCAATTGCGGGACTCTATTTGGTTTTTTATCCTCCAAAGTCATCAAATCTGATATTTTCCTGAGGGATACCCATATCATCAAGCAGTTTTAAAACCGCAGCATTCATCAATGGTGGTCCACATAGGTAGTATTCTACTTCATCTGGTTCAGGATGGTTTTTAAGGTAGTTATCATAAAGTACTTGATGAATAAATCCGATATAGCCATCCCCTTTATCATCATCAAGAGAGGTTTTTAACTTCCAATTGTCCTCCGGAAGAGGTTCAGACAATCCTATATGGAATTGAAAATTAGGAAAATCTTTTTCAATTTCTCTGAATTGTGGGGTGTAAAAGAGTTCTTTTTTAGATCTACCACCATACCAATAGGAAACTTTTCTGTCGGTTTTCTCCGTATGAAAAAGGTGGAAAATATGAGATCTCAATGGAGCCATTCCTGCACCACCACCTATGTAAATCATTTCTCTTTGAGTAGGATTGATATGGAATTCTCCATAAGGTCCTGAAATGGTTACTTTATCTCCTGGTTTTCTGGAGAAAACATAGGAAGAGCAAACTCCGGGATTTACATCCATCCATTTATTGTTGGCTCTGTCCCAAGGCGGGGTCGCAATTCGTATGGTCAGCATTACAATATTGCCTTCAGCCGGGTGATTGGCCATGGAATATGCTCGGAAGAGCTCCTCGTCATTTTTCATAGTCAAATCCCAAAGTCCGAATTTGTCCCAATCACTCTGATACACATCTTTGGGGTGTCCCAAATCCGGATGTGGAGTGATGTCCATATCTTTAAAATTGACAGTTACCACAGGTACATCAATTTGGATATATCCCCCTGGTTCAAAATCAAGTGTTTCACCTTCAGGCAATTTAACTTTAAATTCTTTGATAAAAGTGGATACATTATAGTTGGATATAACCTCGCATTCCCATTTCTTAATTCCAAAAATTTCTTCCGGAATTCGGATTTTCATATCCTGTTTTACTTTTACCTGACAGGACAACCTTACATTTCCTTGTTTTTCGGCTCGGCTAAGGTGACCTTCTTCAGTAGGAAGGACTTCTCCTCCCCCTTCTTCAATGACACATTTACACATAGCACATGTACCCCCGCCACCACAGGCAGAGGGAAGGAAGATCTTTTTATTGCCAAGTGTGCTCAGCAAAGTAGAGCCCGCTGAAGCAACGATGGGGTTACTTTCATCCCCATTGACAATTATTTTAACATCTCCCGAAGCAACCAATTTAGATTGGGCAAACAAGAGGATAAAAACAAGTAGCAGTATGATTATCGTAAATGCTACAATTGAGGTAATAATTACTGAACCCATTTAAATGATTATTTTACTTTTAATTTTCAGTATCGGCGCCCATTTTGGGAACACAAATATATTTATTAATCAATAAAATCGGCGAAAAAGAACCTGAATTTTCCTTTTTACTTTTTATTGATTCAATAGAGTAACTGATTAATTCTTCAGAAGGTTTAGGAGTGTAGTCAATCTGTTTTTCAACTGCCGTCTATCGATGATAAAATCCAAAAAGCCGTGTTCCAAAACAAACTCAGAACTTTGAAATCCTTTTGGCAAATCTTTTCCGATGGTTTCTCTGATTACCCTTGGACCGGCAAAACCAATTAATGCACCAGGCTCGGCTATATTAAAATCCCCCAACATGGCATAGGATGCCGTAACTCCGCCTGTAGTCGGATCAGTCAAAAGGCTTATATAGGGAATAGCGGCTTTATCCAATAATGCAAGTTTTGCAGAAGTTTTTGCCATTTGCATCAAACTGAATCCAGCTTCCATCATCCTGGCTCCACCTGATTTGGAAATCATCAAAAAAGGAATTTTGTTTTTGAGGGAATGGTCGATAGCACGGGAGATTTTCTCGCCGACCACGGAACCCATTGAACCCCCAATAAAATTAAAATCCATACAAGCCACCACCAATTCAAGATTGTTCATTTTCCCAACAGCGGTCCTGACTGCATCCTTCAATTCAGTTTTTGAAATTGTTGCCTCAATCCTAGAGTTATAAGGTTTGGTATCTACAAATTTTAAAGGATCACCGGAAACCATGTTTGTGTCAAGTTCGGTAAATTTATTTTCGTCAAATAAAATTTCAAAATATTCTTTGGAACCGATTTTAACATGGTATTCGTCATCAGGGCATACGTAAGAATTGTTTTTGAGCTCACGTGTATGTATAATGTTACCTTGGGGGGTTTTATACCAAAGTCCGTCAGGTGTGTCTTTTTTTTCTTCTGTAGAAGTTTTGATTCCTTTATCTGTCCTTTTAAACCAAGCCATAATATTTTTTTTAATTCTGAAACTTCCGTTTCAAGGGAATACAAATTTATAGGTATTATCCGTTAAATAAAATTTGACTTCAACTTCATTCTACCAGAGATCAGTAAGAGCCTTAAATTGCATTCTGATAAACCTGATTGGTATAGGGATTAATTTGTCTATACCTAAAGGAGCATCTAATTCTGAGGTGATTTTTCAAACTTGATAATTTCATTTGTTATTTGAAGGATTTAATTGAAATTCATACTTTCCTAACGATTTACATTCCAATATGAGCCTTATTGCCCTTCTTGTTATTTCAGCGATTATTTTGACAACTGCCTATTTTACTTATGGCAAATATGTTTATAAAAAATTTGGTCTTGATGATTCCAGAAAGGCGCCTTCTCATACGTATTCAGATGGAATTGATTATGTTCCAAGCAAACCTATTGTAGTCTTGGGCCACCACTTTGCTTCCATTGCAGGGGCTGGACCTATTGTAGGTCCTATTATCGCTGTTACTTTTGGATGGATTCCTGCTGTTATTTGGATTCTGGTCGGGGGGGTATTTTTTGGGGCAGTTCATGACTTGGGTAGTATGGCTGCTTCTCTGAGGAATCAAGGGAAATCCATTGGTGTGATCATTGAAAAAAACATAGGCAAAAAAGGAAAGCAGTTGTTTATTGTTTTTAGTTTTTCTACACTGATTCTGGTCATCGGTGTTTTTGCCGATATTATTGCCAAAACTTTTGTAAATAATCCAGGGGTTGCATCTGCATCCATTTTATTTATTGGTTTGGCAGTAGCATTTGGATTGGTCAATAAATTGATCGGAAGCAGTAGGAGAGCATTTTTGATCATTTCTATATTGGGAATTATTTTGATGTACTATTTTGTCTTTTTAGGTATGCAGCTACCTTTTGTTTTGGATTATCAAATCTGGATATATATGCTGCTTGGCTACGCTTTTATTGCTTCAGTTACCCCGGTTTCGATGTTGTTGCAGCCGAGGGATTACCTCAACAGCTTTCTGTTGTATGGGTTGATCATCGCCGCAGTGGTAGGCGTTTTTATTGCCAATCCTGAAATCAAAATGGATAATGAGATTCACCTCAATGCGGATAATTTGGGTTATCTGTTTCCGGTTTTGTTCGTGACTATTGCCTGTGGTGCCATCAGCGGATTCCATTCCCTTGTTGCTTCGGGCACTACTTCCAAACAATTGGATAAAGAAAGTGATGCCAAAGTAGTTGGATTTGGAGGGATGTTGATTGAATCTTTTTTGGCGATTATTTCAGTAGCTGCGGTTATTGTTTTGAGTAGAGGGGAATATTTGGGAAGGTTGGGTGAAGAAGGTCCGGTCCCACTTTTTGCCAGTGGATTGGGGAGCATGATTGCTTCAATGGGGATTTCTGAATCCTTTGCAGTTGGATTTGTAGCTTTGACAGTTTCTGCTTTTGCATTGACAACTTTGGATACCTGTACCCGATTGGCAAGATTCACCCTGCAGGAATACTTCGAAGATGTCAAAAATCCGATTGGAGCCAAAATATCGCAAAACAGGTATATATCTACTATGGTCGTGGTGTTGCTATCCATATTGCTTTTGGCATCAGGAAGTTTTACCATGCTTTGGCCAATTTTCGGTTCTGCCAATCAATTGTTGGCTGCATTGGCGCTTTTGACCATAGCAGTTTGGTTGATGAGAAAAAAGATCAATGCTACTTTCGTGACCATACCCATGTTTTTTATGTTCACAGTCACTTTGACCTCATTGGGCTTGTTTGCATGGAAAAACTATCAGGATAAAGTTTATGTACTTTCCTTGATCGCAGGATTGCTTTTTGTTTTATCTATTTCCCTGATTGTTCTTGCTGGCAAAAGTCTAAGAAAAGAAATTGAAGAACCTGTGAAAACTACTTGAAATTGTTTTAAAAGAGGATTTTAGATTTTCTGGCTTAAAAATACAACCCCGGGCCAAAGCGTTGCCCGGGGATAAATCAATTAATCAATCTATGGTATTGAAAACTCCTTTTGATTTTTCATTTAGTTGTGAATTTCTGTAGAAGGATGGAAAGTTCTCCAGCTGTGCCAGAATTCCTGGTATGCTTTGATTTTCATTAGATCCGAAGATTCGGATTGGAGCGATCTTCCTCCAAAATTGAATTTCTGATCACCGGAAATCAGGATGTCATTGTCTATTTGAAAATATTGGGACGCCTCTCTTTTATATGCGGCAAAACTTAAATCATCTTCTGACAGTACCAGAAAAATAGGGGTCTTTCCAATGATGTCATGGATAATCCTCTGATTTTTCAGATCATTCCAGTCATAGGCTTTTGAAATATTTTCTAATGAAATGCCGACAATCCAAGCCTTATCATTCCAGGAAACTGAATCTGTCATGGTGAGTTTGCTGGTACTTTTGCCCTTTTCGAATTTTCCAAGTGAGTCATATTTTGAATAGAAGATTGGGTCTGCTTTCATTATCAATCCATCAGGATAAAGGGAAAAGAAAGTTGAAGCAGTCATCTGGTCAGTATCCAATTCTCTCAGGGATTTCCCCTTAGCGGGACCGACTATTGCCTCGCCGGTGGCTTGTTGCCACCAACTTCCGGTGGTTTGATCCTCAAACATTGCGTTGAAATGATCCATTCCCACTAGCCTGAAAGTTTCTGATTTACCTTCAATGATTGGAGAAAAGATCCTTCCTGTTCGGCAGACATTACAATAAGTAACCATAATAGGAGTATTGCCTATGGAATCGCGCACTTGATGATGGTAAGAAATATACCTGATTGGGTAGGCTTTGGCTATTCCGTCTTTCGATATCGCGACTACCAAAGTGCTGTCATTTTCATCAAATCCTTGCAAGTCATCAAAAGAGAGTTTTTCAGGTTCCAGAAACATCGTTTCAGCTGATAATTTGAAGTTGAAAGTATAAATGATGACCAACATAGGAAACAAAGAAAGTATCGGAATCCATTTTTGGGATACGGAAAACGCTGTCCTTACTCCTCCTAAGATCATCAACCCAAATATGGCACGAAGGATCCACCTGTGCCGATGTATGACATAGGCAAATTCAACACTCTCCCATTGCTGACTTCCAGGCATAGGCATGATGAAATATACTTTTAGGATTTCCAAAAAGCATAAAGAAATAATACCTATATAAAATAGATTTTTCATCTATTGAGCTCCATCAGTTTTGGCGCGGGTCACTGCGTATGCAGCTACTTTTTTTCCTTGATCGAGACCTACTTCTGCATCAAATCGGTAGTGAATTCCACCATAAAGCCGTGACAAGGCTGCTTCTTCTGCCCAAAGTCTGAATTGTGCTGCGTCAGCTGGGAAGAAATAAGCCAATACTTCTGCTCCCGCTGCGGAGAAAGTACTATGTCCAGAGGTATAGGCGGGAAAATTGGGGGTTCCGAGAATGGTTTTAAAACCCGGAATTGCCTCAACTGGTCTAGGATAATGATAGTAGTATTTTGTATCCCAACATGCCACACCTGCATCCATGATGGCAGTATTCATGTAAGCGAATACCCTA
>CAZLJT010000192.1:0-7035 GCA_964559905.1 uncultured Aquiflexum sp. | reverse complement strand
GAACTGTCGTACGTGTCAATGCGTTTCCACGCGACGAATCGAATCCCCCACTCTCTGCAAAGGAAAAGCCAGTCGAATTGCGCTGGGCTTTTTTGATTTTTACACTGGATTTTTAAATATTGACTATTTTGACTTTTTAGTAACTTTACAGTGTTAAGGTTCCTTTAAAATGAGCTATTAACAATGCAATAAGTATAACCGTTTGAATTCAAAAGACCATGAAAGTATTAATAGATATACCTGATAATGAAGTATCTTTCGCTATGAAAGTTTTAAAAAGCCTTTCTTTTGTAAAAAAAGCAAAGCCTATGAATAAGGCTACGGTGGATTTGTGGGAAGATTTAAATGAAGCTGCCAATGAAGTACGCCTACATAAACAAGGTAAACTAAAACTAAAAACGGCTCAAGATTTACTCAATGAGTTATAATATTTTTCCTACCCGTCGCTTTGAGAAGGAACTAAAACTATTGGCTAAAAAATTTCCATCAATCAAAAATGAGTTTGCTGAACTGATTGCAATAATTACTGCAAATCCCGAAGCTGGCACTTCCATTGGTAACAACTGCTACAAAATTCGTATGGCTATTGGTAGCAAAGGTAAAGGCAAAAGCGGGGGGGCAAGGGTTATCACTTATCTGTACATTGATACCGAAACGGTTTATCTACTTACCATTTATGACAAAGGCGAAAAAGAAGACCTAAAACCAAATGAACTCAAAGATATGATTGATAGTTTGGAACTGGATGTATAAAATATAATCAATACGCTTCGAAATTCTGGGATCATTTCCAAACGCCTTCTCCTACCCTTTTATCCTTCAATCCGTGACAATTACTGGATGCAATTGGACAATTCAACCAAACACCCTAACGATAGGTAATTCTTGGCAATTTGAATAACAAATTCAACATGATAAGAAAGTGTAGTTACAAACTACGCTTAGAGGTTACGCCATTCTACCACTAGTGGGTGAATAATCTCCACAAACGCCTTAAAAAATAATCTCAACCAACTATTTGGTTTTCAAAACAAAACACCTCAGTTACTTTTTGGTAATAATTGAAACTGCATCAAGAAATGACTGTTTGACTATATCATTTTTTTCACCAAGCAATTGAAAGTTTCTTTCTAAAAAAAAACTAATCGCCTTAAAAACATCTTGATTTGATTGACCAGATAATAAGACAACAAATGCATTTGCGCTTTCAAGAGAAAGAACTTTATCAGTAACTAAGGGATTTAATGCCAATTCCTTTAAAAATTCTACTACAGTTCTAGCAGACTTCAATGTATTAGAAATTCGTAAAGAACAATTAAGGAGGCACTCCAAATAAAAATTTACCCCCCCATTTCTTTTCTTTAGATATTCACTCAGCAAGAGATCTTTGCTGATTGATAAACCGATATATCTGTTTTTTACTAATTCAAAGATATATTCATCAGGGTTTTGGGACCTTTGGTTGATGTAGAACTCGGTACTAATTATCCTCTCCTTGGAAATTGAATTAAATTTAAAATAAAGGTGGTCGTCAGTTACAAGAACCAAATTTTCCACTTCATTTAGCAAAACGATGTTTTCAACAAATAGCTGGAAAAGGATTTTGTCTTCTCCGTCTTCTAAATTAATGGCACTTTCATAGTCTAATTTACTTTCTGCTATTATAACTTCACAGTATTTGTCCACCCATTCCAATACACTTCTATAGTAAGAAACATTATGCGAAGCTATGTTTTGGTTATTTTTTTGAACTTCTATCCCTTCAAGAGTGATATTTGCAGACAGGGTCTCTTTAGGTCCTTTCGATTCATTATTGATTGCCAACTTTATGTATTGAATAAAACCGTTGGCAATTAAGAACTTGTTTGGAAATTCTTTACCCGTTGATTTTGTTATCTGATGGAAAATTATCAAGGATGAGAAATCTAATACAAATTTGGAGTCAGGACCTAAAGTATGATTGCTGTAAAATTCTAACGGTAATTGCATAACGCCTTTTCTATTGTGCACTAGATTAAAATACCCTCCGAAATATTCTGATCTATACACTCTTATTATAACCTCTGTCAAAGAGATATTATAATCGTAATATTCTGAAATGGCTTTTTCGATTAGAATTTTTTCCTGTGATCCATTGGCGCCAAAAAGTGTAATTAATTTCTCCTTTAATGCGTCAGGATCATTGCTGGGAAGTTCAAATGAATGGAATGGTAATCCGGAATATGGACTTTTCTCAACTTGTTGCATTATTTGCCAATGTAAATAATGGTATTTATCCATTATCCCAAGGATTTCTAAAGTATCTAATTCTTTCGTAATTGGATCTTGTACTGCAACTCTATCTCCTACCTTTCTTCCAGTTAGTTTTGGTGACAATGCGTTTCCTTCAACAATCTTGACATCCTCCAGTTTTCCTTTGCGGGAGTATTTCACATAATGGCCAAAACCTACTTTTTCCGGGATTTCAAAAAAATTATTTGGGATTTTGGTTACGGATAGAAAATATTCCATACGTGCAGGAATGTTTTCAATATCTTTGGCCTTTTCATAAAGGAGATCAAGAGCTTTTTGATATTCTCCATTCTCTATCAATATATTAGCAACAATCCTAATATGATGTAAATCATTGATGCCGATCCCCAATAAATTGGTGATGGTTTCCTCAAGTTGGCGCGCTTTATCAGGTAAATCTAGTTTGCTTAAAGAAAGGATTTTTGAAGTTAGGAACCATTCATCATTAGGATTTACTAATAATGAACATTCTGCTATTTCCAGGCACTTTTTCCAGTTTTGAAGTCTCTCATTGAGTTCAATTTCAATTTTTAGAAACATTTCTTTGAATGAGCAATTCTTTCTCCAATTTTCCAGAGCATAAAGGAGTTTTTTATGATTAGTTTTTGATTGGTAAATACTTAATATGTAGTAATGAAAGTCTCTTGATTCGTAATCTTGAATAAGATACTGCTCAAAGCAATTTATTGCAGAATCGTATTCTTTTAGTAAAAAGTAACAGTATGGAAGGAAAAATCGGATGTTTGATTTTTCACTTATTATTTCAGACTCAATACAGTTTAATTCTTTGAAAATATCACCTTGATATTCTCCTTTCAGAATCCTGTAAAAATTCAATGCCAGTATTTTGAGACTAGGAGGGTCGGATTCAATTTTTCTAAAAAAATGTTCAAAATCAAAAGCATCTAATTTTCCGAATTCAGATAGTGAATCTATAATGGGAATCAGAATATAACAATTTAAATTGTCAATTTTATTCAATCCCTGTAAGAAAACAGATGCGGATGTAGCGTAGGACTCGACGTCTCTTTTTTTCACTAAGCAAAATAATTCCAAAGACATCAATTCAAATGATTTATACTCAAAGGAATTTATCACCTCTAAAGCCTCATCGGTTTCTCCTGAAAGTTGTAAACAATTTGCCAACATTAACCCTAATAAATCTTTTGATATCCTGATTTTTGGAAACAAAAGTTTCATGGTTTTTAGTACTTGGGCATTGCCATAAAGTTTGTGATCTAAATACCCGCGATAGAATTGGAGAACATCCCTGTTAGCTTTTATTTCGGATTCGGATAGCTGCTCTAAAAAATCGCCTAAAATCTGATGAATTTTTTCAAGTTTAGAACGTTCATGTATCGATCCTGATATGAAATCAAAGTAATGGTTGCTAAGCCAACTGTGAACAGTGGTTTCTATAAAAAACAGTCTATCATTGTAATTGCTATAAGTTAGAGGTGATTTGGAGTATCCAGAAAAGTCTTTGAAAAAATCATTATTTTGATAGACAGGTACCTTATTTTGAACCTTTGCATCCGTAATCGTTTTGAAATAAACAATTCTTTGAAATTCAGGGTCCTTTTTGACAATACTTGGCACATTTTCAAATCTCTTTTCCAAATCTGGCTCATCTGAAAGGATTACTTTCACGGCCCAGGCCATGGGATTAAACTCATCCTCTTGAAGTATTTCATTTGTTAATTCAAGCGATTCTTTTGGTTGATTTAGTTTGGTGTAGGAAATGCACGCTTTTTCTCTTATTTCTAAAGGAATAGGATTAAGGTTTTTTGCTTTGATGTAGCATTGATAGGCTTCTTTGGATTTACCTGTTAGTTCATAACATTGAGCTTTCAAAAACTCCAAGTAGGATTTTAGTGATTTGGATGGTTGAATGTCGTGCTCTTTGAAACTTTCTTCTAACGCAATGAGATGCTTTATGGAGGACTTAGGCTTAAGATGTTCAATTTCTTCCTTATATAAAGCTATTTGCCTTTTCCACTCAGCTTCTAATATATCATTTGATTGAGGTAAACTGATTTCTAACAATTTATCTACCTTCTGATCTATTTCACTCACTTTCTTTTCAATCTTGGAAAGGGAAGTAATCTCTTCCTTAAATCTTTCAAGGTCTTTGATTTCTTTGAGATAGTTGAACGCACTTTGAAATTCTGCTATAGCTTTATCAAATTCGATAAAAAAAACCATCTCAAACTTGCCTTTCGCAGAAGACTGAAGATCGGTTATCCTTTTTGGGTTTGTAAGACTTTGTTTAAGCTTGAACTTTAAACTTTCCCGAAAATCTTTTCTGGTAGAAGTATTAGGGCTCCATTTTTTTAAGGCCTTTTCAAAAGCTTTTTTTATTTCCTTCTCAACAGTTGCTTGAGGTTTATTGAATATTTCAAGAGCTATTCCAGCAGCTATACTAATTGCAAATGACGATAATGCTTCCATTTGATTATTATTTTTACCGTAGATCTTCGAGCGTTTAAAGATACAGCCAATTCTTATTCATTCTTTCAAAATTGCTTTACAAAAATCAAACATGCTCTTCCAAACCTTGGGTATTATTTTGTTGATGTATTTTTTAATATCTCCGAACGATAACATCTCAAAAAATCTTTTACGATAATCTTTTGGGCATTTGCCTAAGATTTTAGACGTAAATCTTGATATCTGGACGGGCCACTTGGTTTACCAAGGATATTCCCTCCTAAGTGTAGAATGGATTTTCAGTTTGTGACTCGGTGAGTTTGCAAATACACCCCCCTGGTAGTAGTTAAACGTCTGATGCTGGACCAGTTGAATTTGCAATTACAGCCTTTTATCTTTTCCAATTTGCAATGGGACAATTCAACCAAGCAACCTAAAGAAAGGTAATTCATGGCAATTTGAATTACAAATTCAATATGATAGAAAAGCGTAGTTTGCAAATACGCTTAGCGCCTACACCAAACTTCACCTGGACAGGCGAATCGAATCCCCCACCCTCTGTATAACAAAAGCCTGATGCTGAGAATTGGGCATTTTGTTTTTAGTGTCCAAAACACCATATTTTTCATAATGCGCGAAATTTATAAACAATATGCATGGGGTTCTTTGACCTTCAAAAAGATATTCCTCTATTTCGTGAAAAAATATAGCTGATCAGGTATTCACTCCTCCAAATAAAAATAATAGCTTCCCTTTTTGTCTTTAGGTTCAGCTTTCCTTTGTTCTTATTCGAATATCAGACATGTTTTTTTAATTGGAAAAAGTCTCAAGAAGATTCCGTGATACTTTCGTGAATATTTCGGTTTACTTTTATCCGTATTTACAACATACACAATATGAAAAAGGTACTAGTAGTCGAAGATGACCCAAATATCAGCCAACTGATTCAGATTCACCTCAAAGACCTTGGCTATCAGATCCAAGTCTCCAATAATGGCAAAATGGGCTATGATTATGCCTCTACGGGTCTTTTTGACCTGATCATTTTGGATATCATGCTTCCTGAAATGGACGGGTTGAGTATCTGTCAAAAGCTCAGGGCCTTGGATAATTTTACTCCTATACTAATGATTACAGCCAAATCTGAAGAAATCGATAAAGTGATGGGGCTGGAATCCGGTGCTGATGATTACATCACCAAACCCTTCAAAATCAGGGAATTTATAGCCAGAGTAAAAGCCATCATGAGACGGCAAGACCAATTTGTTCTTTTGAACAACAGAAATGAGGAAGCTGTGCGGTTTGAAAATCTGGAAATAGATGAAAAAAGAAGAAAAGTCCTGCTCAACCAAAAAAGAATTGACCTGACTCCAAAAGAGTTTGACCTGCTTACGCTTTTAGCCAAAAGTCCTGGCAGAAGTTACAGTAGGTCTGAGCTTTTGGAACTGATCTGGGGCTATGATTTCAGTGGCTACGAGCACACTGTCAATGCCCACATTAACCGATTGAGATCAAAAATCTAGATTGATGCCAACAATCCAACCTTTATCCTGACAACCTGGGGCATTGGCTACCGCTTCAATGACGAATGGTAAAATCCTCTTAAGAATTAAATTAGATGGTATGAAAAGTCTATTTTGGAGAATTTCTTTGGTTTTCACACTTGTGATGATGGTGGTGGGCTTTGCTTACATCATGATCACCACCATTGCATCCAAAAACTATTTTCTGGAAACCACACAAAAACTGAACGCTACAGTTGCTGATTATTTGGTCAAAGAAGCTCCTCCATTCAAAAACGGTGAAGTCAACGAGGATGCTTTGGGTGTAATCATGCATTCCATGATGGCTGTCAATCCAAGTATTGAGGTTTTTCTTCTGGATCCTGAAGGGGAAATACTTTCTTTTGTGGTTTTGGACTCGAAGGTGAAGCTTAAAAGGGTAGATGTCAAACCCGTAAAGGAATTTATTGAATCGGGTGGATCCCGCTTTATTCTCGGAGATGACCCAAGGTCAAATGGCTATCAAACCATTTTTTCTGCCACGGAGGTTATTGAAGATGGCAGACTTTTGGGGTACGTCTACATTACCTTGGCCAGCGAAAAATTTGAAGAAGTGGCAGCTGGTTTATTGGGGAGTTATTGGCTCAAATTGACCTTGAATTCTTTCTTGATCACAATGGTTATTTCCCTGATCATTTCCTTGCTGCTGACAGCATTTTTGACAAGGAATCTCCGGGAAATAGTCAAAACCGTAAGCAAATTTAAAGACGGAGACCTTCAGGTAAGAATCCCGGAAATGAAGACCAACTCG
>CAZLJT010000191.1:0-7054 GCA_964559905.1 uncultured Aquiflexum sp. | reverse complement strand
GAAGCAAGGATATAACTTTTATTTCAAATATATTCTGCCTCAGATCGGAAAATTGGTCTCCAAAGATAATTCTGCTTACACTTATTTGCCGGAATCCGTACAGGCATTTCCAGATGGTGAAGATTTCCTTTCAGTACTCAAAAAAGTAGGCTTTAAAAACACACAATGCAAACCGCTCACGTTCGGAATCAGTTCTATATATATAGGAGAAAAGTAAGCTTTTCCATCTTAGGGATTTTTTTTCTGGTTAGCCAGGCAAGTGGTCAATCAAGATTCAACGAGATCAGTGCTGCAGGACAGGATGATAAATTCATTTCCTATGGTTTTTTTCTTGCTGCCCACACCAATTATTGGCAATTAAAATATTCTGATGCGTTTTTGGATCCCAGCAATTCCTCCCTCAACGAAATACAAAGTATTGTACCTGTATTTACGCCTGGTTTTTCATTGGGATTTTTGATGACATTCAGACTTCATGATCAATTGAATATTCTTTTAACACCCAAAATCGGGTTTTATGAGTTCAGAACCGATGTGAATTACTTTGAAGGTGTTCCACCCTCCAACAACCAGGACATCCCTGCAATTACCCGAAGGCAAACCTACCTCAATGAAGCTACGATGGTAGAAATTCCACTTCTCTTTAAGTACAAAGCCCAAAGATTCAACAATTCAAGGATGTTTTTCACAGGTGGAGGAAGTGCCATGTTCCGAACAAAGGACCAAGATGAGGCTGACATAGAAGAAATCGCAACCTTAGGGACAGACATCACTGTAGATTTGGGTATTGGTTTTGACCTCTATTTCAAATATTTCAAATTTTCTCCCGAAGTACGCTTTTCACATGGTTTGCTGAATATGTATCGACCCGAGCAAACCAACCCGGCATTTAGGGACGCGATTTCTGAGCTTAGGCGAAAATCAATTACCCTATACCTTCATTTTCAATAGTTTCAAAGAAATTCTACCAATGACAGATTTTGAAATTGCCCCTCGGCAAGCTCGGGGACCGGAAATCCGGTTCTATGAGGGGGGATGGGTAAAGTGAAAAGCGACTAAGTCGCTTTTCACTTTACCCATCCCAATACGATAAACCCCGGTGGTCGAGCTTGCCGAGACCAAATTTGACTGACCTCAAGGTCATTGCCTATTCTGAATATTTCCAAAATGTTGGATTCTTTGAATGACTGAATAATTGGACAGGTTTTTATTCTGGTTTCAAAATTTCTTTATTGCCACCTTCCCTCTTTCAAGCAGGAATAACCACTTACCTACCCCAAAGCCTTTGAATAAACTGACTGCTCCCCCCCTTCATTTTCACCAAAAATCCTGGTTTCTGATATTGGGGATATTATTGGTTGCTTTCAATTTGCGGCCTTCCATCACCGCGGTTGGCCCTTTGATTCCATTGATAAGAGATGACCTTGGACTTACCAATGGCTGGGCGGGATTTCTGACCACACTGCCTCTTTTGACTTTCGCCACTTTTTCAATTTTCTCTGCTTCCCTTGGCAATAAATTGGGTAATTCCAAGGCTATTTTATTTGCCCTGATTCTACTTGCAGTAGGAACAATTGTAAGGATTTTGGGAGGTTCATTGCTGTTATTTCTTGGTACAGGTTTGACAGGGATCGGTATTGTGATCTGCAATGTTTTGCTCATTCCTTTTATCAAAAACAGGTTACCTGCCAAAATAGGATTAGTTACCGCTGTATATACCACAGGAATGACCATGTTTGCAGCCATAGCCTCAGGGATTTCAGCACCTTTGGCTTTGGACCTGGATTTGGGATGGAGAGGTTCATTATTTTCTTGGATTGGACTGCTGATTATTGGGATTTTGGTCTGGGTTCCACAAGTGAAAAACCATCCCGTCAATAAAAACAAAAGCAATGACCATATCAAAGTAAATGTGTGGAAGTCAAGATTGGCATGGAATATCAGTTTTTTTATGGGAGTACAGTCTTTGTTGTTTTTTACTTTGATCTCTTGGCTACCGGATATGATGATTTCTAAGGGGCTTTCACCCGTTGAGGCAGGATTGGTAGTTTCCCTCATGCAGATTATAGGTTTAAGCGGATCCTTTTTTGCACCGATCATCGCTGTGAAATTTAAAGACCAAGTTGGAATCATTTGGGTGCTGGGCCTGATGTATCTTGTTGGATTTTCCAGCTTGTTTTCAGAGGTGCTTTGGATCAATTATATTGGACTGGGCATTGTTGGGTTGGGTCTGGGTTCAAGCGTCTCAATGGCCTATACCCTGATCGGATTGAGGACTGACCATGAAAAAACAACGGCTTCTCTTTCGGGAATGGTCCAATCCACGGGATACTATTTGGCAGCTTTGGGGCCATTGCTTTTTGGAATCTCCTTTGATATTTTCCAAAACTGGAATTTTCTGATTTACCTGGCTCTTATTTGTTCCGTGATGTTTATTTATTTCGGTGTCAGATCCGGGAAATCCAGGGTAATATAGTATATCCTTTTTAGCACCAATATTCATGTTTTCCCTGTTCTATTGGACGAAGCTGTTACCTTTGCAGTATAAATAAAACTATCTGACATGCAAGAATATTTTACAGCCCTGGGCATCCCCAAAGAAGTATTTGACTATCTGATAATGCCTTTGCTGATTTTTTGTGCAAGGGTAATGGATGTGTCCATCAATACCCTTCGGATCATGTTTGTTCTTAATGGTAAGAAAAAGATCGCTCCGATTCTAGGATTCTTTGAGGCCATGATCTGGTTGTTGGCCATTGGACAGATTTTTCAGAATATCAATAATCCCATGTCGTATGTAGCTTATGCAGGTGGATTCGCAATGGGAACATTTGTCGGAATGACGATTGAAGAGAAATTGGCCTTGGGCAGGGTATTGGTAAGGGTGATTACACCTGAACCTATGCCAGATTTGATTGAATATATGAAAGATCGAAATTACAGATTTACCAGTGTTGGTGCCGAGGGAAGGTATGGGAAAGTCAACCTTTTGTTCACAGTAATGAAGAGAGAAGATTTACAGAAGTATATAGATAAAGTGAAAACCCTGAACGACAAGGCATTTTACACCATCGAAAGTGTCAAGAGAATCAGTGAAGATGATCTGAATGTAATGGAAGATAGGCCTAGGTTTACAACTAAGGTATGGAGCAGATTAAGGAAGTAGGAGAAACGGGAAAGTTGATTGAAATTAACCCTACATTCAAATTAGAATAGAAGCTGGAATTTTTCATACCGATTCGATAATTCTTCCAGAATTATTAGAGGGATTTTGAGTAAAATATGGATTGATTTGCTGTCCCTTTAGAGACTTTGGTAAATTTCATAAATTAGGTATTTCTGAATTTGATACAAGAATCCTTAACTTGAAAATTAAGGTAAAGCAGTAGTGCTTAATTGATGTCCGTGAACTTGGATGTTGGGATATTTCCCATTATTCAAAGTTTTCCGAGAGAATTCGGTTTTACATGTAGAAATCAAAAAGAAAAAATATTGCCTGTTTAAAACACAATAGAGGAGGTTTTAATCAGGCAATAAAAATTTCAAATTATTTTATTTAGCCTGAGGGACAAAACTCAACAGCTCCCTTGCACCATCTAAAAGTGTCAGTTTATCTTTGCCAACTTTAAAATTACTGACCTGACCCAAAGCAGAGAGAAAGTCACTTTCACCACCACCTTCACAGGCTTTTTTGGTCATCGCACCGGGATCTAGGTTTATACCTTTTCCATCTAATTTGAACGATCCATTAAAGTTATTACAGCCTGTGGAACCCGTCAATTTTCCCCCATCAAGAAAATTCAACGAAGGAATTCCGCTAAGGAATTTTGCAGGATCTAAAGCTTTCCCCATTAAAGAATTTAAGATCCAGTTGTTGCCGGTTAAAAGGCTCAATGGATTTAAGTTCCCTACTGAACTGCAGGAAGAAAAGCTCAACACTAAAGTGAGTACCAGAATGCTAGATAATTTTTTCATAATCAAAATTGTTTAAGTTATTTTTTAATAAAAACGATAAGTAAAAGCAAATATAAAATTTAAATCATTACATTTTTAATCAAAATAATTGATAGAATTGAATTTAATTAAGATTTAAAAATCAACTTTTGAAATCAGATTTTGTTTACAGAAATAAGCCATTGATTTCAATATTTTCAATTGAATTAACTTTTCAAAGCACAATGCCAAACAATATATGGAAATGGGCATTATTAAAGCATTAAAATTTTACCAATTCAATTGTATAATTGATAATTAATAGACGATTGCCTTGAAAAAACAACAAAAACATTTTTGCTTTTCGGGAAATTGTCCTTAAGATTGCTCCATCAAAAAAGCAGATTATGTTTTTCACAGCCAATGACACCATTATTAGAGATTTCTTCAGCATATTCGCTGTTGAAAGCTGTGCCATGGGTATGTCCAATATCATATTTTTTACTACCGCCATTACGGGTTAATTCCCGTCTTCATACACATATAGGCCCTTAGACATTAGATCCGGTTTGGATCGATTGATAAATATTATATACCCCAAAAAGAAAAACCAATTTTTATGAAAATCTTAAAATTCGGAGGATCATCAGTTGCCAATCAGGAAAATATCGAAAAGGTTTTCCAGATTTTGAAAAGTCAGTTTCAGCAAGAAGAAATTGCGGTTGTATTTTCTGCCTTGGGAGGAGTCACGGAAGTTTTACTTCAAAGTGCCCATAAAGCCAAAGAAGGGGATAAATCCTATGTTGAAGAAATCAAAGTTCTGGAGGACAGACATTATGATCTGGTCAGAAAAATGATCCCCATTCAGCAGCAATCCACTGTACTGACATACGTGAAGGTGCGTTTCAATGAATTAGAAGACTTGTTCCATGGGATTTTTTTGATTAAGGAATGTTCTCTTAAGACCTTGGATTATGTAGGTAGTTTTGGAGAAAGACTTTCCGCCTTTATACTTGCTGAGGTGCTAAAAGTTGAAGGCTTGCCGGCACATTATCTTGATGCAAGAGAGGTAATCCGTACCAATAATAGATTTGGCAATGCCAAAGTGGATTTCCCACTAACCAATGACCTGATACAGGATTATTTCCACCAACATAAAGGACTAAAGGTCATAACCGGCTTTATAGCTTCCACCGAGAAAGGTGAAACCACCACATTAGGAAGAAGCGGTTCTGATTATACCGCAGCGATTTTCGCCTCAGCGCTCCGTGCGGAAAGTCTGGAAATTTGGACCGATGTATCAGGCGTAATGACTTCTGATCCAAGATTAGTGTACTCGGCATTTACGATTCCTCAACTCACCTACAGTGAGGCAATGGAGTTGTCCCATTTTGGGGCAAAAGTCATTTTTCCTGCTACCATGCAGCCGGCAATGCGGAAAGGGATTCCGATTTATATCAAAAACACCTTTGCGCCTGAGCATCCCGGTACACTGATCAATAATGACGCCCCCAGCGGCAAATTGATAAAAGGAATTTCCTCTATGTCAGGAATTTCACTTCTGAACATTCAAGGAGCAGGGTTGATCGAAGTAGTGGGAGTAAGCAGAAGAGTATTTGGTGCATTGGCAGATGCAGGGATCAATGTAGTGTTAATTTCCCAAGCATCATCAGAGCACAGTATCTGTGTGGCCATCAAAACCATAGAAGTGCCCTCAGCCAAAGAAGCTATAGAAAAAGAGTTTCTTTATGAAATCAAAAACACTGAAATGGATCCGGTGGTGGTGGTTTCCAATATGGCGGTAGTGGCCGCTGTAGGCGAGAATATGAAGCATAACCCCGGGGCAAGTGGCAGGATGTTCCAAGCTTTGGGGCGAAACAATGTAAACGTATTTGCGATTGCGCAGGGCAGTTCAGAATTGAATATCTCAGCAGTGGTTTCTCAGGCTGATTTACAAAAGGCCCTCAATGCACTCCATGAGGCTTTTTTCCTTTCTGAAAATAAAGTGCTCCATATCTTTTTGGTTGGCGTAGGGTTAATCGGAAAGGCATTGATCAAGATGATCGCCCTTCAAAGGAAAAAGCTACAAAAAGAAAATGATCTGGATATTCAGATTCACGGGATTGCCAATTCCAGGTTTATGGCATTTGATGAAGACGGATTTGACCTGCACAATTGTCCGGCACCTGAGGACGCCAATGGAGCAAAGCCTATGGATCTAAAAAGATTTGTTTCCAAAATGGATTAAATGAATTTTTCGAATACGGTTTTTGTGGATTGTACTGCCAGCCAGGAATTGGCTGAAATTTATGAACATGTCCTTGAAGCCAAACTAGCCATCGTAACCCCCAACAAAAAGGCAAATTCGAGTTCCTTGGAGAATTACAAGGCTTTGAAGAAACTGGCCTATAAGCGCGGTGTGAAGTTTTTATATGAAACAAATGTGGCGGCAGGACTTCCTGTCATCAGTACCTTGCAGGATTTAATGTTAAGCGGAGATAAGGTCATTAAGATTGAAGCAGTCCTGAGCGGATCCATGAATTATATTTTCAGTGAACTGGAAAAAGGGTCCCCATTCAGTGAAGTGGTCAAAGTAGCCAAAGAAAAAGGGTATACTGAACCTGATCCAAGAGATGATCTCAGCGGAATGGATGTGGGAAGGAAAATTTTGATTTTGGGAAGGGAAGCAGAACAGGACCTGCATTTTGATGATATCTCCATCCAAAGTATGGTGCCTGCGGATTGTGTGGATATAGAAAATGTGGGCGAGTTTTTGGAAAAACTCAAGACCCATGACGAAGAATTTGCCCTCCTATTAGAAGAAGCAAAAGCCAAAGGTGAAAAACTCAGATTTATGGCAACTCTGGAAAACGGTAAAGCAAAGGTGGGACTAAACTCCCTGGATAGCAGTCATCCATTTTATACACTCAAAGGCTCTGACAACATGATCTTGTTTACTACCGAGCGTTATCATGATTATCCAATGATCATCCGGGGACCCGGTGCCGGGGCAGATGTGACTGCCGCAGGTGTTTTTGCTGATGTGATACGAATAGGTAACATCTCCAGATAATGTACAGATCCATCACAGCCTTTGCGCCAGCTACTGTTGCCAACGTAT
>CAZLJT010000190.1:3590-7119 GCA_964559905.1 uncultured Aquiflexum sp. | reverse complement strand
TTAGTCAAATGGGAATATCACCTTCCAGTCTGTTTTCATATCGACGACAGACCAATTAAACTTGGAAGCATTATCAAATCCTTTTTCCAAGCTACCTATCGGTGAATCTCTATCATAATCATATTCCCGCAAGGAATCAGTTTGATGGATAATCATTCCAAATCTTGGGCCATCACCTTTAGAGGTGTATTCAAGCATGGCATAATCTCCATCAGAATTGCCCGCTGCAAATACAGGTCTCTTGCCTATATGGAGATGGATAGCAATAGGTTTGCCTTCTTTGTCGTCAATGAAATTGATTTCAGGAATTTTGGTAATGATGGCCTGTCCTTCCACTACATCATATTTGGCCTTGATAGAACTACCGATAACCTGGTAAGGTGGGATTCCATAAACTTTTTCGGCAAATACTCTTAAAAAATCTATCCCTCCACCGGAAACAATAAAAGTCTTGTAACCATTGGCCCGCAGATATTCCAACAACTCCAACATGGGTTGGTATATCATTTGGGAATAAGGCTTTCCTGTTTTGGGGTGAGTTGTTGTTTCCAGCCAAGAGTTAACTGATTTCCCAAACTCTTCTGTAGTCATCCCTGCATGCGAAACCATCAGCATCTCCAACAAAGCTTTTTCTCCGCCATTCATTACCATACTCAAATCTCTGGAAAGTACACTTTTGAATGGTTCTTGGGTCTGCCAATCAGGGTGTTTTGACGCTTCTTTTTTTATAAAGTCAATGGCATAAATCAATTGAAAATACATGGGTTGTTCAGCCCATAAGGTTCCGTCATTGTCAAAAACAGCAATTCGGTCCGCTTCAGGAATGAAATCAGGACCTCCTATTGTGGTTGTTTTGGACACAAAGTCAATTATATCTCTCTTCGATCTACTTTCATGCCACGATGAAAGCGGTTCGAATAAAATATCGGCATCAGATTTTGATTGGGGATTATTACAGCTGGCAAAGAAGAGAGCTATCCCGACAAAAAATTTCAATAATAAAATTGACGAATTTTGCATAGGTTAAAAATTAATGAAGCCGGGTTCGCCCATTTGGATGTTCCCGGCTTCAATCAAAATTGATTACTTACTTCCACCAGAATTTCTCAGCATTTCCTCAACCTTTGTTAGATTGAAAGAACCTGCGGTTTGAGATGGAGGATAATCCTTCATAGTCATCAGAAATTTAGCTGCTAAACCCTGAATAGGAACTATAACAAATGGACGGTCCAAAAACCAGTCATTATAAGTATTCGAATTATGCTGGGCTTTCTCGAATGGATCTCTTCTTAAATGAAACAACAAGGGGACCCTCAGTTCTGTAAATGGCTCTCTCCAAACTCCAAAAGCTTCTCCCCTATTTTCAAGAAATACTACTTTCCAGTCACCATATCTAGCCGCCACAATCTGTCCATCATCATTGACATACCAAAATTCATTTCTGGGAGATTCTTTAACTTTACCTGTCAGGTAATCCAACTGATTATAGCCATCGATATAATTTCTATATTTTCTACCATTTATGGTGGTTCCCTGACGCAATCTTTCTTTTACATTCTGATCTCCTGCGATAGCAGCAAAAGTCGGCAACCAATCTTCATGAGAGACTATCCCATTAAGTGTGGTACCCGCAGGGAACTTTCCAGGCCACCTTACAAAGGTAGGCACCCTAAATGCTCCTTCCCAGTTGGAGTTTTTCTCACTTCTGAAAGGCGTAGTTCCAGCATCAGGCCATGTATTATAGTGTGGACCATTATCCGTAGAGTACATGACAACAGTATTGTCAGCAATACCAAGTTCGTCAAGTAGATCCAATAATTGCCCTACGTGCATATCGTGTTCAACCATCCCATCACCATATTCATCCTGACCTGAAATATTATAAAGTTCTTCTTTAACGTGTGTTCTAAAGTGCATTCTTGTACCATTCCACCAAGTAAAAAATGGTTTTCCTTCCGCCACATGTTTTCTGATAAATTCCTTTGCCGCCTCAACGGTTTCATCATCAATGGTTTCCATTCTCTTTTTGGTCAAAGGACCAAGTTCTTCAATGGTTTGTCCACCTTTTCCATCTGCTTTGGTCCTAAGGATACCTCTTGGTTTGAATGTCTCTCCAAAAGTCTTGCCATTGGCCAAAACCAAATCAGTTGGGTAGTCCCTGTTTTCAGGTTCCTCTTCTGCATTGAGATGGTAAAGAGTTCCTAAAAATTCATCAAACCCATGCATGGTTGGCAAATGCTCATCTCTGTCACCTTGGTGATTTTTACCAAACTGACCGGTTGCATAGCCTTGTGCCTTCAACACTGTTGCCATGGTAGCATCAGTTTTTTGCCACCCTTCTTTTGCTCCAGGAAGACCTACTTTAGTCATGCCAGAGCGAACTGGAACCGATCCGCTGATAAACGCTGCCCTTCCTGCGGTACAGCTTTGCTGCGCATAATAATCAGTAAAAGCTATCCCTTCACTGGCAATTCGATCGATATTGGGTGTCCTGTAGCCCATCATTCCCCGGTTGTTGTGGCTTATGTTCCAGGTTCCAATATCATCCCCCCAAATCACCAAAATATTTGGCTTTTTTTGGGTTTGGGCATGACTGATTGAAATCATTCCTGTTAACAATAAAAAAAACAAACTAAAATTTCTCATAATTAATTGGTTATGTTGGTAAACTTATCAATCAGCAAAAGAAGCATTTCCCTATTAAGGAACAGAATCAAATCATTCCCTTTTTGTCATCATTTATCAAAAGGTGACAAACCATGTTTTTCTAGCGGGATTTCTACCAATTCCCATGACCAGCATTAACATTATGGACTTTGAGAAACCATTAAAATTCAACAAACCTACTTCCCGAATATACCAACCATATAATTGTCATTCATTCACCCAATAATTTTTTCAAAGGCTCAATAGAATATCCTTTTTCTCCCAGCCATACCAACAAATCAGGTAACAATGCAAAAAATTTATCTTTCCTTTTGTCTCCAGCTCCAATATGCATCAATAATAAAAAGCCATTGAGTCCGCTAGGTGAATTTGCCTCATAAGATTGAATGCTATACAAGATATCCTTAGAAGAAATGTAATTGCTCATTGTTGGATCTGTATAATCCGCATGGCTTCGGGTTCCACTTGTGAAATTGACCAATTTCAAACCAAGGCTTTCTGACCATTGGCTAATGCTGTCGTTATACCACTCAAATGGAGGTAAAAAGTATGGCGCATCCTCAATACTTATCCCAAAGCTTTTCATTTCTTTATAGTTCTCTTTTAGATCACGTATAAATATTTCTTTATCTACCAAAAGCTCATTTCTATCTTCCCAGGTACAATACAAAAGATGCTTATCAGAATGGGCTCCCAAGTAATGTCCTTCATTTTTCATTCTGTAAATCAATGTTTCAAAATCAGGGTTTCTGTAGAAATCACCTGTCAGAAAAAATGAGGCTTTGACATCAAACTGATTCAGTGTATTCAAAATATCCTCTCCACCTTCCGCAAATTCGTGACCAGTAAAAACCAAACTTAT
>CAZLJT010000190.1:0-3490 GCA_964559905.1 uncultured Aquiflexum sp. | reverse complement strand
TTCAAATTTATTTTCAAAATATTTCTGGCTTTATCCAAAAAAAGCAATGATTATAGGGATTTTAAAAGAACCCATTGACGAGGCTCGGGTGGCCCTTTTACCCGAAGCAGTAAAAACTTTGATCAGCTGGAAAGTTTCAGTTTGGGTGGAAAACAATGCAGGGTCAAGTGCCTATGCATCAGATGAACTTTACAAAGAGGCCGGTGCAGAAATCCACCAACGTGCCGAAATTCTTCAACAATCAGATCTCCTCCTAGGAATTCAGGCAATTGATGAGGAAGAAATAGCTAAAATGAAACCTTCGGGCGTCCTAATGGGACAACTCAATGCTCTGTTCAATCCGGAACTGACCAACTATCTGGTCAAGGAAAAAAGAACTGCATTCAGTATGGAACTTGTCCCAAGAACAACCCGTGCCCAAGCGATGGACGTGCTTTCTTCCATGGCAACTGTGTCGGGATACAAGGCTGTCTTGATGGCGGCGGACCTGCTTCCAAGATTTTTTCCGATGTTTATGACAGCTGCGGGAAGTATTACCCCATCCCGTGTTCTGATCCTTGGTGCGGGAGTTGCAGGCCTTCAGGCAATTGCCACTGCCAGAAGACTGGGTGCCTCTGTATTTGCATTCGATGTCCGGCAAGCGGCCAAAGAAGAGGTACTCTCCCTTGGAGCCAAATTCGTGGATGTGGAAGGTGCCACAGAAGACAAAGGTGCAGGAGGATATGCAGTAGAACAGTCGGCTGAATACCTCCAAAAACAAAAAGACACCATCCATGAACATGCCATGAAAGCTGATGTGATCATTACCACAGCACAGATTCCTGGAAGGAAGGCACCGCAATTGGTGGAAGAAAGAACTGTAAGGGCCATGAAGCCTGGTTCAGTTATTATTGACTTGGCAGCTTCCTCTGGTGGGAATTGTGCCCTTTCCCAACCTGATCAGACCGTGGAGGTCAATGGGGTCCGGATTGTAGGTGTGGGTAATCTCGCCGCCAATATGCCCCAGGATGCCAGTAAAATGTATGGGAAAAATTATCTGAATTTTTTAAAACTGATCATAAAAGACGGAAACTTAAATCTGAATTTCGAAGATGACATTGTGGCGGGCACTTGCGTGTGTCATGATGGAAAGCCCGTCAATTCCAGAATCGTTCAAATGTTAAACAATTAATCATGGAATCAATATTGGAATACATAGGTAATAACATGGAAATGATTTATTTCCTTGTTTTGGCCATTTTATTAGGGGTGGAAGTGATTTCCAATGTCCCTGCCATTTTGCATACCCCATTGATGTCAGGTGCCAATGCCATTCATGGTGTGGTGGTAGTAGGAGCAATTATAGTCATGCTTCAGGCTTCTCCTGACAATTATTTGGCCCTTTCTGTTGGGTTTTTGGCGGTTGTTGTGGGTATGCTCAATGTTATAGGCGGTTTTGTAGTCACAGACCGGATGTTGGAAATGTTCAAGAAAAAACCCAAGAAATCATGATAAGTCTCAATATCCTTGAAATCACCTATCTGATTGCTTCTATCACGTTTATCGTGGGATTGAAAATGCTCAGTCATCCTGACACTGCACGAAAAGGAAATCTTATCGCCGCTGCGGGAATGTTGATAGCCATAGTGGCCACACTGACTTTATACCAGGAATTTGATTCCGGAAAAGGACTGAATTACGGTTTGATATTTTTGGGTCTCGCTGTCGGTACCGGTATTGGTACTGTGATGGCCAAAAAGGTTCAGATGACTTCCATGCCTCAAATGGTATCTTTCTTCAATGGAATGGGTGGCGCCTGCGCCGCATTGATTGCCATCATTGAATTCCAACAACATCAGCATGCCACTGTAACAGGATTTGACGGTGAACTTTTGGTTATGCTTTTGGGACTTCTGATCGGTTCAGTTTCCTTCTCAGGTTCCATGATTGCGTATGGTAAATTGGAGGGGAAAATCAAAGACAAGGTCCTTCCGATGAATCAAGCAATCAATATGTTTTTATTGGCTGTGATTATTGTAGTGATCGGAATCCAAATGTTCAATGGTGCTGATCCATTGTTTTTTTACGGTCTTCTCGCGATTGCCCTTATTTATGGAATCTTGTTCGTGATGCCTATTGGAGGCGCAGATATGCCTGTAGTAATCTCCTTGCTTAACTCATTTACAGGTATGGCTGCTGCTTTTGGCGGATTCCTTTATGGCAACAAAGCCATGTTGACTGGTGGCATTTTAGTAGGTTCAGCGGGTACAATCCTGACCATTTTGATGTGTAATGCTATGAACCGGTCCTTAACCAACGTACTTTTAGGAGCTTTTGGTGCAGGTTCTGCGGGAGCAGCCAAAACAGGAAGTGGAGACCAAACTGTGAGGGAAATAAGCATTTCGGACACAGCTGTTTTGCTTTCTTATTCTCAAAGTGTAGTGATAGTACCGGGTTATGGTTTGGCTGTAGCACAAGCCCAACATGTCTGCCACGAGTTGGAGAAACTTCTTGAAGAAAAGGGAGTGGAAGTAAGTTATGCCATTCACCCTGTCGCGGGCAGAATGCCGGGTCATATGAATGTTTTATTAGCCGAGGCTGATGTTCCCTATGAAAGGTTACAGGAAATGGAAGAAATCAACCCTAGATTGGCCAATACAGATGTAGTGGTTGTGATAGGCGCCAATGATGTGGTCAATCCAGCTGCCAAAAATGACCCTTCCTCTCCTATTTATGGAATGCCCATATTAGATGTAGATTTGGCCAAAAATGTCATTATCCTTAAAAGAGGTATGGCTGCAGGTTACGCCGGAATAGAAAACGAGCTTTTCTTTTATCCAAAAACAAGAATGCTTTTTGGGGATGCCAAAGATACTCTTCAAAAATTGGCTGCAGAAGTGAAGGAAGTTTAGTCAATAATAAATCCATAAAAAATCCCAGTTGAAGGACTGGGATTTTTTATGGTTAACAAAAGCAAATTATTCTATCTTCAAATTTATCTTTACAGTTTAATTGGCTTTTCCAATTATTGATTTTCCCCATCATCAAGTTTATTTTCCATTATTTGGGGATAAGCTTCTACTTCTTCTAGTTTAACAAGTTTGTTGTTTTCAAATGTTGCCAATACATAAAAACGTTCTCCTCTGTTGATTCTATAAGTTTTGATATTTCCATCAATCCCGCTTATTACAGCTTCCTTGTTTTGCCTTAAAAACTTTTTTTCAGACATGCCCTGAGAAAATTCTGGATTGGGTCCAAATACAGAACAAGAACCCAATAAAAACACTGCGGATATTAAAATTAATAGTTTTTTCATAATAATATTTTAATTTTTACAATAAAACGTGCAAAAACACTGCCAACCTGTTCAATCTGATTTAAACCATTTTAACATTTATTTATCCTAAATTCCCATATATGATTTGTAATGGATGATTTTTGATATACCTTTGCACACTAGCGGCACGACCAGCTCCTGCTAAATCCCCCAGGTCCGGAAGGAAGCAAGGGT
>CAZLJT010000189.1:0-7174 GCA_964559905.1 uncultured Aquiflexum sp. | reverse complement strand
TTTGATAAGCTTTTAATCCTTTTTCGGTAAAAATACCATAGAGGAAATGTTCGAAAATTGCTATTTGTAATTCCAATTGATTGAATCTTGAAGGTGGAAATTTGAGCGGATCAAAGGTGGACATCATCTGTTCCATCCTCAATATGGCCATGAGTTCTGAATTGATTTCTTGCCTGACTACTCCTTCTAATTTGCCTTTTTCCAGTAGACTCTTGATTTCTTCCGCAACATGATTGTTTCGGAAATCTTCAAAAAGCTGCCAACATTGGGGATAGTACCGCTGTATCTCATTTAAAACCATCGGATTGAAGTCTGCGAATCGTTTTCTGATATAGGTGGTCAAACCCACCAGATGTTCTACAACCCCATCCTGATAATTCGGAATTTTATCCATTTCACACTTATCATGGTCAATGGCAGAGGAAAACGCTTCATAAACCAATTGATTTTTGTCCGAAAATTCCTGATAGATAGTTTTTTTTGATATCCCCGCTTGACGGGCAATATCATCCATGGTCACAGATCTCACCCCATACCTCATAAACTGGTCAGTTGCTGTCTCGATTATTTTGTGTCTTGTTTCCAATTCAATAAAAGATTTTGGTACTAAACTCAGGAAACTATCGGAAGGTTCAAAGTTTCTAAAGTTTTTTTTCAAATATATTTTGGATTTATCAGATAAACAAGAATTGTAACAATCATAAAAAATTGTAAAATTAATTTTTAAAGAATTAAATTCTATTAAATAGTAAATTTTAAAAAATCGTAGAAACTAATTATAACTTTGCTTTCAAGTTATTTTAAATTGGAAATATGAATTTTCTGGAGACTTCTTTTGGTCATTTGGCCTATAAAAAATACGGAACGGGTAGAAACATGCATTTACTCTTCCATGGTTTCGGGCAGAACATGAGAGTTTTTGAATCATTTTTACCACTCATTCAAAAAGAAGATTGTTATATTATTATCGACATTTTTTATCATGGCCAAAGTAGTTGGAATTCCATCAATCAAAAACTGACCAAAGAAATCTGGAAGGAAATCATGGTGCACTTGATGAAGCGGGAAGTTTTTGAAAAATTTCATCTCATAGGATATAGTATGGGCGGTAAATTTTGTCTGATTACCTTCGAACTTTTCCCTTGCCTGGTCCAATCTCTTTTATTGATGGCCCCGGATGGTATCAAAACCGGCTTCTGGTACAATATGGCTACTTTTCCAGGCATTCTCAACAAACTTTTCAAAAGAGTTGTGTTTCATCCCGAGCGTTTTTTTAGAATCATGGGTTTTTTGGAAAAACTGGGTTTCCTAGAGAATAGTCTAATAAAATTCGTCCAATCCCAAATGACAACAAGAACCAAAAGAGCCCAGATTTATTTTACATGGAATGTTTTTAAACCCCTTAAACCAGATTTGAAAAAAATCATTGAGTGGGTAAATAGTAATCAAACAAACATCAGCCTGTTTACCGGAGAATTTGATCAAATGGTTCCTTCAAAAAACCTGAAAAACTTTAGTTCCAAAATTCCACATATCAACTCAATAGAACTGCCCTGTGGCCACAATAGCCTGATTGAAGAAACGGCCCGATATTTAAAAACAAATGAAAATGCCACAAGTGCACAGCAGGCTTGATTTGAACCAGTTAATTGGTTTTTTGATAGACCATTAAACTATGAAAATCAGATCAATTTGTTTCTTTACTATACCCTGCATCTCGTCTTTCACTCCCAGAAGTCCCAATATTCCTGGAAAATTATTGCTTTTTTCTTGTCTCTTGCTTCTTGGTTCTTGTCTCTTTGACCTTGCATCTCAAATCTTCTAATACACAGGAAACTCCTTCTCCAATCCTTCAAAAGCATCAATCATTTCCCATTTTGGCTTGTAATAGTCAAATCGTAATCTTCCATTGATTGTTCCCTCAGACACAAATTGCAAAGCTGCTTTAAGCCGCTTTTCTTCTAGATCTCCCCAATTTCTGGAAAGGTCATCAGCAACCTTAAAGTTTGCAGGAAACCCATTGAAATATTCAGCCCTACCTTCTGCGTTCTGTGTAGCAAATGTAATAGGAACCAACTCAACATCATTTGCACTCAGCGTCCTGTTAAAAGAAGACAAGGGGAATGAACCTACAGGTTTTCCATAAGTATCATCTCCTATCAGAATAACTTCCATATAAGGCTCCAATGAGTTGATCAGCAATTCTGAAGCTGAAGCTGAACCTCTTGATGTAATTACCAAAAGTCTATTCAGATTGAGTGTACCTGATTTGGAAAAGTTCGTAGTTTTATTGAAAGAACTTTTATTTTCATTGTGTTTGTCAATAAACATTACTTTTCCATTTGCAGAATTAGGTACCAGATAATTCAAAATCTGGGATGTTACTGCAACGGAACCTCCCCCATTCAACCGAAGATCTATAATCAGTTCATCAATATTTTGGGCTATAAAAAAGTTGAAGCTGTCTTCTACCTCTTTACTCCTTGTAGGGGTAAGTCCCTGAGTAGCCCTGAAACTCTGGTACACCCAATGGCCGACTTTCTTTTCGCCAACTTCATAGGCATTCTGATACAATACTGAATTGGTCTGAAAAGCATCTTTTATGATCGTCCGGGTAGTTTCTGTTCCATCGGGAAGTCTGAATTTAAAGGTATTCGACACTCCTATTTCATTTGGACCCAACTGAAAATTGTAGCTTCCATTGGCTGTTTTATAGTGGGAGATAGGTTTTCCATTGATTCCTATAAACTGCCATCCTCTCTGCCAACCGTCTTTTCCTGCCGGGCCTTCATTGTAGACAAAAGAAACGAACCAATTTTCATCCTGATCGATTCCAAGACCAAAACCGTGAACTCCTGTTGCCTGTCCGGTGAATGCTGCATTGAATGCCTCCCTTGTAGTCAAATAGGACCATCTATCCAGATCCTTGAAAACCAAAGCATTCAAAACTTCCTGATTAGAGGCATATGTAGAAACGTCAAATGTCTCCGGAACTTTATCTTCCCAAAAGTAAAACTCTTTCATGCTATTGTAAATAGCGGTTTTGACGGCATTTTCAACCTTAACGGGATCAACATCGTCAGATTCCGGATTGCATGAAATAAATGGTGCTGCTAATAACAGCAACATCCAAATAATATTGAGGCGTAGATTTTTCATTGGAAGGAAATTCGTAAGCAATCAACTGACCCGCAGTTGCGAATAAACTAGATCACAAAGTCATATACTTGAACTTTGTTCCATTTGTTCGAATTTTTTTCGATGAATGCCAAATGCATCGGATCTACCTGATAATCATTTTGATCCTCAATGCTGTCAAAAAATAAAGTACATGCTACTTGGTAACTATGATCTACCACTGATCTTTTCTCGGTAGGTGCCGGAGTTCCCATATAAAACTTCGCAACACTTTTACATTTTCCCAATACCGCAGCTTCTTTTTTAAAATCATTGACTTCTACATCGTCATTCAGCCAAAAGAAAACCTGGTGAATCATTTTTTGCTTGTTTGCTTTTTCTGCCATAAGATTAATAGGTAAGGTAGCCGCAGCACCTGCGACAGTTAAGGTTTGTAGAAATTTTCTTCTGGATTTCATTGATTAAACTTTAAGGAACTAAAGATAAAAATTTAAATTGCTTTCTGAAATACATCCCACAAATAATCAAATCGACAATGGAATATAGAAAATTAGGCAAAACAGATTGGCTCGTATCTGAAATTTCTCTTGGGACATGGCAGGTAGGAGGAGGTTGGGGAAAGCCTTTCGACAATGAACATGCCAACCGAATCATCCGTTCGGCAATTGATCAGGGTATCAATTTCATAGATACTGCTGATGTTTATGACGGTGGATTGAGTGAAGCCGCTGTGGGAAAAGCAGTTCGGGAATCAACAGAACGCATTTATGTCGCTACCAAATGCGGGAGGAAAATTCAACCTCATACCAATGAAGGATATACTACAAAGACGTTGCGTAAACATGTTGAAAACTCACTTAAAAACACAGGTTTAAACACCTTGGACCTGATACAATTGCACTGCCCTCCTACCGAAGTATATTATAGAGATGAGATTTTTGAATTATTTGAAAAGTTAAAAGAAGAAGGCAAAATCATAGAAATGGGTGTCAGCGTGGAAACAGTCGATGAGGCTCTAGCATCCATGAAATATAAGATTGTTTCTACCATTCAAATCATCTTCAACATGTTCAGGTTGAAGCCCGCAGAAGAATTATTTACTCAAGAAAAAATCAATGATTTCGGGATAATTGCAAGGGTTCCATTGGCAAGTGGTCTTTTGACCGGGAACTATAACAAGACCACTGAATTTGCACCTGATGATCACAGGACATTCAACAGACAGGGTGAAGCTTTTGACAAAGGTGAAACCTTTTCAGGCGTTGACTATGAGACAGGTTTGAAGGTTGTCGAGGAGTTGAAAGCCCTTTTTGGAGAAGACACTTCTTTGGCTGAATGGGCCATAAAATGGATTTTGATGCATCCTCAAGTCAGTACTGTCATTCCAGGGGCATCTAAAATAGATCAGGTATTATCAAATGTAAAAGCTTCAGAACATCTCCCCATATCACCCTACAAAATGGATGCTGTCAAAGCCATTTATGAAAAGTACCTGAAGAAGGAGGTTCATGGATTGTGGTAGAGACCAAAAAAGTACTTATCATCACTTACTATTGGCCTCCGTCAGCTGGATCGGGGGTTCAACGTTGGCTGAAATTTGCTAAGTATTTGCCTGAATTCGGATGGGAACCGGTGATATTTACACCGGAAAATCCGGATTTTGATCTGAAAGATGAAAGCCTATTAAATGAAATCAATCCTCAATTGGAAGTGATAAAATTCCCAATCTGGGAACCATATGGTGTATTCAGAAAATTCAAAAAAGAAAAATTAGCGGATACTTCCAAAGTACTGGAAAAGAAGAAAAAATCATTCAGCGACAAGTCTGCAATTTGGTTGAGAGCCAATGTGTTGATTCCTGATCCCAGGATATTTTGGGTTAAGCCTTCTGTTGATTTCTTAAAAGACCTTGTTGAACAAGGCCAATTCAGTACCATTATCACAACGGGGCCGCCACACAGCCTACACCTGATTGGGTTGGAGTTGAAGAAAAAGACAGGAATAAGCTGGCTGGCAGATTTTAGAGACCCTTGGTCAAAATGGGAATTTTTAGATACTTTGCCCATGTTGGATTGGGTCAAAAAAAGACACCAAAAACTGGAAAGGGAGGTGTTGGATGCTGCTGACATTATTACAACTATCAGCCCAACCTTTCAAAAAGATTTTGAAAATCTAGGACAAAGGAAAGTCCAACTCTTGACCAATGGTTATGATTCCGCAGATTTACCGTCAAACTGGAAATTCTCTATTTCAAATCAAGAGACCATAGAAATTCTTTACACAGGGGTGATTGATGCAATCAGAAATCCTTTGCCCTTCCTCGAGGTTTTTCAGGAGGTTTTTCAAGCTTCAAACAAAAAAGCTATACTTCGCCTTGTCGGCAAGGTATCTGAAGCCGTAGAAAATTATATTTCCAAAGATCCGTGGTTGAAGGAAAATGTTAAACTGGAAGGGTATGTCTCCCATGAAAAGGTCTTTGAATTCTACCAAAATGCCCACTTATTACTTCTTATCCTGACAGATACCAAAAATGCGAAGGGAAATATACCGGGCAAACTATTCGAATATCTTTCTACAGGCAGACCCATTTTGGCACTTGGTGATCCTGAAGGGGATTCATCCTCTATTCTCACTTCCTGTAATGGTGGTAAAGTAATTGCGCATACAGAAAAGGGCGAAATCAAAAATTTCCTCATTAACTTTCATCCCCAATCAGAATTCAAGGTTTTTGAAAAAGTAAATCAATACTCCAGAAAAAACCTTAGCCAACAACTTGCCCGCTTATTAGATGAACAAACAGATCCCCTTTCTTGATTTAAGTCAGATCCCACTGGATCTGAAGATTGCGCTCAAGGAAAATTTTTCACAGATGCTTGATAAAGGCGTTTTTTCAGGCGGTGAGGAGGTTGAAATCCTGGAAAAAAACCTCAAAGAATATTTGGGCATCAACTACGCTTTGGCCTGTTCTAATGGCACTGATGCGCTAGAACTTGCCCTCAGAGCTTTGGAGATAGGGTCTGGGGATGAGGTAATTGTTCCTGCACTTTCATGGGTATCTACTGCTGAGGCTGTTGCCTTAGTCGGTGCAAAGCCCGTATTTATCGACACAGATACATCAGGGCTTATGGATCTGGATTTACTGGAAAGCAAAAAAAGCAGCAGAACTAAAGCGATTATCCCGGTTCACCTGTATGGCAACATGGTGGATATGGAAAAGCTATTGTTCTGGTCCAAAAAAAACAAAGTTGCCGTAATTGAAGATGGGGCACAGTCATTCGGTGCTGTTCTGAAAGGTAAACATGCAGGAACATGGGGTGACATCGGTTGCTTGAGTTTTTATCCCACCAAAAATCTGGGGGCCTTGGGAGAGTCCGGTGCAGTATTAATAGAAGACAATATCCTGGCAGAAAAACTCCGACATTTGCTCAACCATGGTCAGATCTTCCGTGACCATCACATTCTGGTTGGAAGAAATGCAAGGATTGACAGCATTCAAGCAGGATTTGTAAATGTCAAATTGGGATTTTTTAGTGCCTGGCAAAAAAAAAGGAAAAGCTTGGCTTCAATATATCTTAAAGAATTGAAAGATATCCCTTCTATCATTTTGCCGCAGGAAATTCTCTCTTCTATCCATAATGCCCATCTATTTGTCATCAAAACCAGCCAACGTGATGACCTGAGGCAATTTTTAGCCCAAAAAGGAATAGGTACTGCGATTCATTATCCCGAGATTATTCCTTATATGAAACCATACTTGGACGCTCAAAGATATCCTGTCGCGGAAATGATGTCCAAAACTGTGCTCTCTCTGCCTTTGAATCCTTGGATGAAAAATGCCGATGTGAAAAGAATATGTAAGGAAATCAGAAATTTTGGATTCCTAACTTTGGTTTGAACAGTGATTAATGTTTAAAATCAGGAACTTTATCAAGGCGATTGGAGGACTGTAGACCCTGGTTTTAGCAACCATAGGTTTAGGTTTTGATGGGAAAAGAAATTCCTGTACTTTTTCAATTCCCCTAATTTTCCGTCACAT
>CAZLJT010000188.1:0-7185 GCA_964559905.1 uncultured Aquiflexum sp. | reverse complement strand
ATCAGTTCATAGAAAGTCTGAACTCCACAGGTATACCTGAAGCTTGGAAATCCCCTCATCCCAATATGTAGAAAGGAGGAGAGGTTACAGCCATGAAATATTTTCAGTCATTTTTTGAGGAAAGGGTCAAAAACTACAACCGACACATTTCCAAACCCGAATTGAGCCGGAAAGGCTGCAGCAGGTTGTCTCCTTATCTTGCTTGGGGCAACTTGTCTATCCGGCAGGTCTATCAGGCTGCTGAGCAAAAAAAGAAGGAGAAATTCCAAGTCAAGAACCTGACGAACTTCCAATCACGGCTGAGGTGGCATTGTCATTTTATCCAAAAATTTGAAATGGAATCCAGAATGGAGTACGAACATGTCAATAGGGGTTTTGATGCGTTGATAAAACCAAAAGATGAGAAAAAAATCAGGGCATGGGAAGAGGGGAAAACGGGTATTCCGCTCGTGGATGCCTGTATGAGATGTCTTGTGGAAACGGGTTATCTCAACTTCAGAATGCGGGCAATGGTAGTATCCTTTTTGACACACCACCTTTTTCAGGATTGGCGGGAAGGTGCCAATCATTTGGCCAGGATGTTTCTGGATTTTGAACCCGGTATCCATTACCCGCAATTGCAGATGCAGGCTGGGGTGACCGGGATCAATACTGTCAGGATATATAATCCACTCAAGCAGTCCACAGACCATGACACGGATGGGGCTTTTATCAAAAAGTGGGTTCCTGAACTTTCTGCCTTACCGGTTCATATCTTGCACGAACCATGGAAAATCACAGGTATTGAATCAGCGCTTTATGGTTTTGATTTGGGCAAAGATTATCCTTACCCCATAGTAGAGGTGGAGGCTTCCGGCAAATTCGCAAGAGAACAGATCTGGAAAGCCCAGAAAATGGAATCGGTGAAAGTTGAAGCAGAAAGGATTTTGAATAAGCATACGGTGCCAGATAGATGGCCTTAGAGAGTAGATTTGATCAAGTTTAAAGTCCATTAGATAGTTTGGACTTTTAAAAGATAATTACTTTTAAATAACTCAAAAATACCCGCTTTAGGTGGCAGAAGGCAAACCGTTGGTCCGTATCGGAAAAATACTGGTGCGTATTTGGCATTCTTTTTTTTGGTTTTTAAGGATGATCTTGGCATCAACGTCTAAAACACATCATCTGTACTTCCGGCAAATCTTGAGTACTAACGTTCATTTTTTTAAGGCTAAATCCTGGTTGGGGCAATTAAACAAATTACTTGAAAAGTAAACAATAGGAAAAACATAAAAATATAAATAACTTACGAAAAAGATATGATAAATTTTAAACTAGAGAACCCCCTTTTTTACCTAAATGGACACACAAACTATTAAAAATGTTCCCGACCATCATGCTTTCTGCCTGGTGGGAGAAGATACCCTATTCCTCATTCATCAAATCATGACCCATATGGAAGCTCATTCCTATGAATTGATACTTGAAGTCACTATCCCTGAAGATGTTAAAAATAAAATTTTAGAGGACAGAAAGGAAAACGGAAATTCGCATTATTTGGCCAACTGGTTTGGCTCTGAAACTATTGAAGCATTTACAGTGCCAAGCCTTGCTTCAGGAAACAGAAAAGAGTTTAACGCAAACGTATGGACTTCAGTCGAACCCGCCCAAGAGGTTCCAACTGAACTTGTTCCTGACCAAAAGAGTGGCCCTGACAATAGGCTAATGGGTATGCAATTGCCTCCGGCTACCTTACCTCAGCCACCTTGGGCCGGGTATTGGGAAAAACCGGAAGTTAAACCATGGCTGACTAATGTGAAGGTTACGGTAGAAAGGGTAGTTCATTACAGACACATTAACAGAAATGAAATTTCAAGGCGATTTGAAGATTACATACTGTTTGGAAGAGGGAAAGAAGCCCATATAATGCATTCTGTCATATGGCAACCAGAGTATGACCATGTGGCCACATTGAAAGAAGTACCTGATTGGATAGATCAAGAACAATTGATTGCAACAATAAATATCTCCTTCCCTCATCTTCCGTATGACAACTACAGCACCTATTGTGATAATCCACTGAAAGATAAAACTCGTCATCAAGTGCTGTATCAAGGCCTAAGTCAGTATAGAGATATGTTCGGAAATTTCCAGAACAAGATCCCCGAACTCTACATCGAAGTTGAACATACTTGGTGGTTCTCTACCAAAGTCATCAATTATTGGAACTATCAGTTTTGTAAAGACAGCAAAGAGATCAGCTAAACTATCATCATGGATATAAGTAAGAAAATTGAGGCCCTTAGGGGGCAAATGGCTCTTGCCAATTCTAACGGTACCCAGTCTATGGGTACTTGGTTTTTGGGGCCTAAAGGAGAAAGTCATAAACTACTGAAAACCCTTAGCTAAACAATTATTACAATATGGAAACTCTTAAAGGACATGCAACGAAGATGGTGAAGACAAAAACTTCATCCAGCCCTGAGGCAATTGAAGATTTTAATCATGCTTGGGAAGTTCTTTTTGCATACAGTGGTCCTAGCATGGCACTAAGAGAAGTTGCATTGGGTGCCTTGCCGGGGAAATTTCCCAGTCTTGCCGTAAGACAGGTAATTATGGATAAGCATCATGCAATGCATAATTCAATTAGACAAATTGCTTCGCTCGAGCAAGGACAAGTTGACACCTGTGTATTTTGCAAACTTGCATTTGGCTCCATATATGAAGATCCAAATTTTGGGCGCATAACAATCACAAGAAATAAAAGGAACAAATATTACTGCAATACTTGCGATATGTTCTTGCGCATTTGCCCCGGGCATGCATCTCTTGAACTGCCAGTTATGGTAGTTGACGTTAAAGGATCAAGAAAAATTCGTAATGACCCAAAAGTTAGCCTTTATCAGTATTCTACTATGCTCTCGGATTTTCAATGTTTAGCCGCAGCTGTTATCCAGAAAAATTTGGGCATGGTATTAAATACTGTCGGAGACGCTGTTATCGGAATATGGCCATCTGGATTTATACCTGAAGAACTTAGGAAAAAACACAATTGGAGTGAAAAAGAACCGGCAAAACTAGCTGCCCGGCTTGCGTTGATTGCAAGTGCAGAACTTGCAAGGCTAAGTCCTGATTCTCATGAATTTGGCAAACTTCCGTTTAAAGGGGCTCTTGATTCAACAGTAATGTCCATTTTTTCTGTTCAATCAAGGAACAAAATAAAAGAGTTCGAGATTTCTGATCTGCATGCTGCGCTTAGCGGAGATCCAATTGTTGATGACTTCGGTTATTTCCCAAATGATGAGTACGAGGGTGAATTACAGAAAGGTCCTACAAGCATAGATGTGGCCGGTGAGGCAATAGAATTCACGTCAGAGTTATCAGGCCATAGTTTCTTAGCGGCTGGAGAATTTGCTATTACAAAAAGATTAGACATGGTTGCCGGCAACTCTGACTTTGAATATGACCTACTTGACGAATTCAAAGAACCTATCAGGGTATTAAAAAGAGCTAGATAAATGTCATACTTTAAGCATTTATATTACAATGGAAAATCATGAGAAGATTAAAGTCAAAAATAAAAAAAATCATCTATCAGAGACGTTTCCCTTTAATTGAATACAAACCAATAAAAAAGGCAATTCCTGAAAATACTATCCAAGTTGCTTCTGCATGGAAAGGATTGGAATTGATTATTGAGGATATATTGCATTAATTCAATATTGATAGGGGCAGTTGTATCGAATTCGGTGTTGAATTTGGATTTTCGGCAGTTGTATTCTCCAATTATTTTAGAAAAGTCACCGGTGTTGATATATTTATGGGTGATGAACATACGGCGTTCAAGGGAGATCATTATGATCAGACTAAGAAGTCTTTAACTGCATTTGAAAACATTGAATTGTTTAAATCTGATTATAAAGATTGGATCAAGAAAGACCATAATCAATATGATTTCGCTCATGTCGATATTGTTCACAATTATAAAGAAACATATGACTGTGGTCTTTGGGCAGTTCAACATAGTAAATGTTGTATTTTTCATGATACCGAAAGTTTTCCGGAAGTAAGACGTGCTGTTTTTGATATTGCCAAAAAAACAGGAAAGAAAGCTTACAATTACCCCTACCATTATGGGTTGGGAATCATAGTATAAAAAAATATAAGCTTCCAGGTATTTCAGGGTAAAAGCTTCCCTTTGGAAAAAGTTTGGTGTGCACAAAGATTTCCTTTGCGCGGATTTTTTGGGGAAGGTTTAAGGGTTTTTTAATAAGAAGGGATTGGATTTGATCAGATCAAATTCCTGTGGATCAGGTAAATAATTAAAAAATATCTTTAGCTTTATAATAAACCATTCCACAATGTAAATATCCGCCTATATGCAAGTTGCAGAAGTTTTCTATAGAAATGGCTAGAAGACCGAAGACGGAAGACGGAAGTAAACTGAAAATTAGGGTTAGACAAATTATCCATTGGGTTTTCAGATTTACTTGTATCATTGCGGATATTCCTATTCCACAATTACAGAAAGCAGCATGTCAGCCCTAATCAGAACAGAATAAAATACTTTCAAGATCTAAAAGAAAAACATCATGAAACAGGCAAATAATTTACTCAGGGAATTTTTGGTATTGGCACTCTGTGCTGCTATACTCTCCTGTTCCGCACATGGTTCCAATAATCAAAACCTTGAGATACACCAAACCAAGGCAGATACTGTCAAAAACTATGTAATCATAAAGTCTTGGGAGCATCAGCGTGAGGTTCTCGTAGCAGAGGGAGATTCAGAGACCGAGGCAGATGCCAAAATTAAGAAATGGCTTACAAGCATGTCATCTATGGACAGGAATGCCGGTGATGACCGCATCGGTGTTCAAGCGCCACCTTTCCAGTTTGATGGATGGATCAATTCCGAGCCGCTTACGCTGGAAGATCTTAAAGGCAAAGTCGTTCTGGTTCGTTGGTTTACCGACACCTGTCCTTTCTGTGCAAGCAGTGCACCCGCGCTTCGTCAGCTCTACGAGGAATATGCCGACCAAGGCTTCGCATTGGTTGGGGTTTACCATCCCAAGGCCGGGAGAGATGACCCTTTGGATGTAGCGCGTGTACAGCGTGTGGTTGAAGCCAGAGATTTTAAGTTTCCGGTAGCTATAGACTGGGATTGGCGCAATGGCACCCTAAAAGAATGGTGGCTTACAGGTCCAAAGCGACCGGCTACTTCGGTAACCTTCATTCTGGACAAATCCGGGGTAATACAATTTATCCATCCCGGTATGGAGTATCACGATGACAACGGCTCCGAGCAGCACGCTATGTGCGCGGATGACATGGGGCGTATCCGCGCGGCAATTGAAAGCCTTATCGCTGAATAAATCCACAGCGGTGACTGTATAGACACTGTTTGTTCTTCATAGAAGAAACACTTCGCATTTTGACCGAGCAAACAAGCGCCGAGTCCTTGCTGATGTGATTACAAGATTGGTTTGTAAACACACCTTACTAAAATAAAAAGAAAAACACATGAAAAATCTTATTATTCTAGGATTATCAAGTTTGCTAATTTGTTTGTCTTGTCAGGACAATAAAAACTTATCTAACGAGGTAACAGTGGCTGGTACTATTGAAAATCACGATGAAACGGTATTGAAAATTCTCGATGTAATGGGCAGAGGGTCTTGGGAGGATGTGGTACCGGTAACTGAAAATCGATTTTCAATCAACCTAAATTTAGAGAGACCTGCCATTAAAACGCTGATGTATGGAGATATGAGAAAGGATATTTTCCTTCTGCCGGGAAAATCCTTAGAGGTATCGTTTGACGCATTGAACATTGAAAACACGTTAAGGTATGGGGGTGATTTAAAAATAGAGAATGCTGTATTTGATTCTATTTCTGACAAACTTGAAAATATAGATTATTCTTTTCTCTATACTCAGCCATTAGATTTAACTACCCTATACATGGATTCCTTAAAAAATGACAGTAAGGAATACCTTAAATCGCTATTAAACAAACACATAACCTCACCGTATTTCGAAGAATATGCAATTGCCTCAATTGATTATAATGTAGCGTATCTTAAAATTATGCTGGGCGATGGTCAAGATGAACAGTATGCGGGTTATTATGACTTCTTGAATGAGTTAAAAATTGAGGATGCTGATCTTCTGGATATGCCCAACTATCGTATGTTCTTGTACTTTTATTTAGAAATGGAAACCAACAAAAGATATAAGGACTTGGATTCTATTCAAAGTCAAGCAGCTGATGCAAAATTTTATGAAACTCTCAAGACTATTGAGAATCTGAAAGATGAAGAGGTTAGAGCATACAGCTTATATAATACTATGCTCATGCAACTAAAGGAGTTTGGCGCAGTGGACTTTGATAGGCATTACGGCTATTTTAATACGCATAATTTAGATGAAAGGTATGCAGAGCAGATGAGATTAGCGTACGAAGAAAAGAAGCGGATAGCTCCTGGCCAGCCAGCACCGGAATTTACACTTGAGGATGTAGATGGCAATCAGGTTTCATTAAGTGAGTTTAAGGGTAAATATGTATATGTTGATTTTTGGCTAACTACTTGTCCACGCAGCGCAAGAGAATTGCCTTATTTTTTAAAACTTTATTCTGATTACAAAGAAGATAATATTGTTTTTGTAAGTATCTCACCGGACAAGGATAAAAATACGTGGTTGGATTTTGTGAAAGAAAAAAGAAATGTGGGAACCAGCCTTTGGTCAGACAAATTTCTCGATTCTGAGGTCACTAAGAACTACCAGGTTCTTGGTACTCCGACCTATGTACTTATTGACAAAGAAGGTAATATTATTGATCCAGTAGCGGCTAAACCCTCATCAAAAGAAATAAGGGAAACATTCGATCTGCTTTTAAAGAGTAAATAAAAATCCAGCAACCAACATTTTAAATGCGTAATGCGGAAAGAAGAGTACAGTTGAAACGAATTGAGCATTAATAAACAAATCCACAAATTGAAAGTGAAATGCTTTTAATCCCGCACTACGCTTATACTGACCGCTACCAACTACAAAAAAATATAATGCAGATTAAAAAAATGTTTGCCGTTATCATAACTGTTGTATTAAGCAGTTCAATTTGCTCGGCACAAGAACAATTCCTTTACAAGCAGATTGATACCACCAAGTTATTCATGGAGGTGTATTATCCTGTTCAAGTTGATT
>CAZLJT010000187.1:2454-7229 GCA_964559905.1 uncultured Aquiflexum sp. | reverse complement strand
AAAATGCTGGATAATAATTGGACTTATTGGGAAGGCCCTAGATTCAAAGCACAACTTCCTATCAAATGGCAAATAGTAAAAGATCCTATTGACAAGGGTACGGTTATGAACAGCAACGATCCTGCCGCTGCAGGTGGTCTTTATGGAGCTGCGGATATTGTGACCAAAGAAGAATTTAGAGATTTCAGGTTACACGTTGAGTTTTTGGTCCAGAATGAAGGGGGAAACTCAGGTGTTTATTTACAAAACAGGTATGAAATTCAGATCCTTGACGGAGATTATGGACTTCACGGAATGGCTGCAATTATCAATGAGCACCTGCCTTCGGAAGAGGCATATAATGGAGTAGGTAAATGGAATGCATATGATATCCTTTTTAAGGCAGCTAGGTTTGAAAACGGGAAATTGACTGAAAAAGCACGCGTTACCATTTATTTTAATGGAAAAAAAATCCATGAAGACAAGTCAATCCAACAGGTTTGGGGCGGTCCCAATTCGGGACAGGATGGCGGAAATGATGGCGGGAAAGGAATCACGGACCGGCCGGGAGGAATCAAACTACAGGCTGAGGGACATGATGTACTCTACCGCAATATTTGGATTCAGGCTTTAGAATTGGGAAGTAAAGGAACTGATTTTTGATAAAACAAAAAGAGGGTCAAAAAAACAAGTTTCTTGACCCTCTCCAAATTTAGGTTAGTTGATTTTAAAAAAATCTGATTACCCTAACTCTTCTTAATTCACTTTTTGGTTTGGAAAGTTGCTCACCTGTAATAAATGACATAACACAGGCATTTGTGGCATTTGACTCACATGAACTCCAATATTCAACTGTTGAAAACCCTCCAATCCTATCCCTATTCTGATACAGATAATCCATTTCTTTCAAACTTGGCATAAACCAATCATTAAAACCTCCATTTTCAAAATTGATAGTTATTCTTGCTGCTACTGTACCATCATTTTCCGGATGGCATTGCGTTGGATTATTGTAATAATCAGGCAATGCATCATGAAAAGCCAATACCAATTCTGTATTTCTCCTACCTGCACCAACTTCTGTAGAGGTACCTGTCACCGAAGTGCCCTGACATCCCCATTGGGATTCAAAAACCTGTTCAACCGGAGCAATGATGATACCATGTGTCTCTCCTTCAACAAATCCTTCTTCACCAGGTTGGAAAATATGACCCACAACTCCACCTTGAAAAGGCTCTCCAACTACTACTTCTGTTGGATCTTCTTCTTTGATACAGCCTGAAAGAACCAGGTTGAATCCAGCCAAAAGAAGTAATACAAATAATGCTGATAATTTGGATGATTTAAACATAAGCGACAATAATTATAAATTGAATAACGTTTTTTTATATGCAAAAGTAATTATAATATTAGATTAAACATTTTTTTTTGTGATTATTTTCATTCCCGAATTAAAAACGGAATTTTAAAGTCTAAGTTTTCTATTCTGTTCATTCTGTATAGTTCTAAATTTAATTTGGGTGAGTAAACTTTAAAAATAATACAGATAACTTCTTAAAATTAATTGAAAGCAAATTTAACAATAAATCAATTGATTTTTATAATTCCCATAGAAAATATAAATTCGAGGTCTATTATATTGAATAAGTTTTAAATATTTTCACCAAAGTATCTTATTCTAAAACAAAAAATCGCAGTTTCCCCAAGCTTATTGGCCAATTGATAATTGGCAATAGCCCCGACTCCTGCTCCTATAATAGGTATGAGTTGTGCAAGTTTGGCAAGGTCCATATAATCCCTGTATTCCAATTGGAATCCTCTCCAATCAAACTCCTCTTCTGCTTTGGGAATACTACTTACAAACTCCTCCCAATTTTCGATTATTCCAATGGTGTATTGCCTGGTAGATTGGCTTGAAAATGTCAACTTAAAAATGTACAGCAGAAACAACCTTTCCTCAAACTTTTTAACATCATAACCATACGCTGCTGCTATCTCAAAGAGCATTTTCATTTTAATGGTCAGAAAAGCCGGAAAATCCACCATACCCATTAGGATTCCTCCTGCGCCTGTGATAGCACCTTCTGCTGATGCAGTATTTTGATAAAACTTGATGATTTTTTTTACCTTATACTCCCTTTCTTCAAACCGTATGTTCTGAAGGGGTTGAGGAGTTATATACTTTGTTCCAAACAAAACCCCTTTCACCATTTTTTCTATGGCATAAGTAATGGCTTTGTGGATTTTCTCGGGTATCAGATTATTAATACCCCTTTGGGTACTTTTTGTCAGTTTATTTAATAAAGAAGGTTTTTTCTTTATTTTCACCAACCATCCACTGAGTTCAGCATAGGCTATATCTTCATACAAATCCGGCCCAAAAGGTTTTAAACGTGTCATTTGTTCTGATTGCTTTTAAAACTGTATAATTTCATGGGTTGTATTGACAATTTATTATTTTTAGCCCTGGAATAAAAACCCCAAGATATGCTAAATAGAATATTTCTTTTCTTCATTTTCATCAGTCTTACTTTTTCAAATTTTGCTCAATCAGCCCTTACAAAATGGGAACTCAGAGCCCAAAATACAGAGATTATTAGAGATCACTGGGGCGTCCCACATATATACGGAAAATCAGATGCTGATGCTGTCTTTGGGATGATTTATGCCCAATGCGAGGATGATTTTAACCGGGTGGAAATGAATTACATTACCGCAATGGGTAGAAAGGCAGAGGTAGAAGGAGCAAAGGAAATATATGCAGACCTCCGGATGAAGCTCTATATAGACGAAGAGGTGGTCAAAAAAGAATACCAAAACTCTCCTCAATGGCTCAAAGACCTGATGAATGCTTGGGCTGATGGCATCAATTATTTTCTCTATACCCATCCTGAAGTTAAACCCAAACTCCTCACCACATTTGAACCTTGGATGGCACTGACATTCAGTGAGGGGAGCATTGGCGGAGATATCGAAAGCATTTCGGTAAATCAATTGAAAGCATTTTATGACAAAGACTTTTATGCCCATCTTCTTTATGCTGAAAGAGATTGGGAGGAAGAACCAAGGGGCTCAAATGGCTTTGCGATTGCACCTAAATTATCCAAATCGGGAAATGCACTTCTGATGATCAACCCCCATACGTCTTTCTATTTCAGACCTGAAGTTCATATGGTCAGTGAGGAAGGTTTGAATGCATACGGCGCGGTAACTTGGGGACAGTTTTTCATCTACCAAGGATTCAATGAATACAACGGCTGGATGCATACTTCTGCCAAAGCAGATGCCATCGACCATTTTGCCTTGACTGTTGAAAAAAGAAAAGGCAAATACCATTACAAATTCGGGAAACAATGGAGACCATTCATTGAGAAAAAAATCATAGTTTCATATAAAGAGGGTAATGAAATTCAAAGCAGGGAATTCACTGCTTTCTACAGCCATCATGGGCCTGTCATTAGAGAGGAAAATGGAAAGTGGGTGGCCATCGCACTGATGGTGGAGCGGGAAAAAGCCCTGACCCAATCCTACAAAAGGACCAAAACAAAGAGCCATGCAGAATTCAAAGCCAATATGGAACTGAAAACCAATTCTTCCAACAGTACGGTCTATGCGGACCGTGATGGGAATATTGTGTACTACCATGGAAATTTTATCCCAGTACGTGACCCTCAGTTTGATTGGAGGAATGTGGTGGATGGGAGTAATCCGGCTACCGATTGGAAAGGTTTGCACGAAATTGAGGAAATGATCTATATCGAGAATCCGGAGAATGGCTGGATACAGCACTGTAATTCAACCCCATTTACTGCTGCGGGACCATTCAGTCCTAAAAGGGACGATTATCCACCCTATATCGCTTGGGATCTGGAAAATGCAAGAGGGGTAAATGCAGTCAGAATTCTCACTGACAAAAAAGACCTTACACTGGAATCTCTGATCTCGGAAGTTGCCTATGAACCAACTTTGATGGCCTTTGATCCCATGATTCCTGCATTGGAAAAAGCATACAATAGCCTTCCTGAAAATGATCCAAGAATATCCAAACTGAAAGAACCTATGAAGGTGCTTTCAGCTTGGGATATGAAAACAGGAGTGAATTCAGTGGGTACATCCTTGGCCGTTTTCTGGGGAAATCAATTGATTGCTACAAGCAGGGAACTGGATAGGCCTTGGGATGCCTATATTTTTGACTTTTTGGCCGAAAATACCACTGATGAAATGAAAGTATCAGCACTGGAAAAAGCCATTGACAAACTTGTAGAGGACTTTGGAACCTGGAACACCCCTTGGGGAGAAATCAACCGTTTCCAAAGGGTTACCAATGAAATTCAGGGCATATTCTTTGATGAGTTGCCAAGTTTGCCTGTAGGTTATAATTCCTCCCTTTGGGGTTCCTTGGCAGCCTATGGCAGTCGGGCCTATCCCAATACCAAAAAATGGTACGGGAATGTCGGGAATAGCTTTGTCGCTGCAGTAGAATTTGGAGAGAAAGTCAGGGCAAAATCTTTATTGGCAGGCGGTCAAAGTGGTAATCCCTTTTCGCCCCACTTTGTAGATCAGGCAGAAATTTATACCAAAGGAGAATTCAAGGATGTCAGTTATTATAGGGAAGATGTGCTGGAGAATGCCAGGAGGATTTATAGGCCGGGGGAAAGATAGGAGTTAAAAGTTGGAAGTAAGAAGTCAGACAATTTCATAAGCCGTCATTGCGAGGAGCACTTCAATTTATCTTTTTATTTACAATAACCCTTCGTGCGACGTGGCAATCTCTTGCGGAGGGTTTCTGGTGTTGG
>CAZLJT010000187.1:0-2354 GCA_964559905.1 uncultured Aquiflexum sp. | reverse complement strand
GAAAAGGCCCAAAACATCAAATTCTGGGGTATTTTTCATGGTTCCCTTGGCGCCATGTTCTGCGTTTGGGGAGCATTTGCCATGCTGACTTCAGCACCTTTTGATGATTGGTGGCATGGTACTTATGGTTTGGATGTAAAAATACTATCACCGCCTCATGCCTTGTTGGGATTGGGAATGATCATGATTCAATTTGGAGCGATGATTTCAGTTATCTCGGTTCAGAACAAATTGGAAGGAAAAGCAGATCCACGCACCAAAAAACACTTGGAATGGATGTATGCCCTGTCTTCCGGTTTTTTACTGGCGATGGTTTATGTGCTGGTTTCGGAATATTTCTTTGTCAACAGACTTCATGGAGCTTTGGCCTATCAGGTAGCCGCACTGATATTTCCCATTTTCATGGTGTCAGTAGCCTATGCAGCACCCTATAAATGGGCTGCTACAAAAATGGCTTTAGCTTATACCTTCATTATGGCTGTTATGGTCTGGATTTTACCTTTATTTCCCGCTGAACCTAGATTAAGCCCGGTTTATAACTATATCACCAGATTCCAGCCCTATCATTTTCCTATGCTGTTGATTGTACCGGCAATTGCTCTAGATGTTTTGATGGCTAAGTATAGGCATCTCAATAAATGGTTGTTTGCAGCCATGATATCCATTGCTTTTGTAGCCACTTTTGTCCCTGCCCAATGGTACTTTGCGGAGTTCCTCAATACCGAAGCGGCAAGAGGCTGGTTTTTTGGAAGATTTTCATGGCCATATTCTGCACCACCTGAATTTCAGTATCGCTTTGCTTTTCATCCCAGGTTTATCGATACGGGTTGGGCATTGATAAGCGGGCTTTTGATCGCTGCAGGTATCGGAATCCTCACTTCAAGATTGGGGCTTTCGTGGGGAAATTGGATGAAGCAGGTGAAAAGGTGATTTGGGTTTTGACTTTCTTGCCAATTTCCATTGAAAAATTTTCAAACTTGTCCGATGACCGATGACCGATGTAACGCCTATTCAAACATCGGGCCGCATAATGTATTCAATTTTACTTTCATATTCCGGGTATCCAAAAAATATAACCCATGAAAAAAAACCTATTTAGTTTTGTTTTGCTGATCTGTAGTTTGGCTTTGGTAAGTCATGTGGGCAGTCCGGGAGTTATTTATGAAGGTAAGTTGGGCAATTACAGGATTTTGGCCAATGTCAATCCACCGGATGTAATTCCAGGGATAGCTTTGGTCACCGTGGTGATTCCTGAAAATCCACAAGGTATCAATATGGAGGTCCGTCCGGTATATTGGAGTGCAGGACTCAAAGGAACTCCAATAGCTGACCCCATGCTGCCCGTGGTGGGTGAAGAAGGAAAATATGAAGGAGAGTTATGGTTTATGGAAGGCGGCACCTCTAGTGTGCAGATCATTCTTCATAAGAATGGGGAAACATTTGAAACCATCGTCCCTATTATGGCCATGCCAACCGCCCAAAAAGATATGCCCATGGAACTTGGTATTCCATTGATTATCTTAGGTATTTTCTTGGTCATTTTAATGGTTACCATTGTAGCTTCAGCCATGGGTGACAGTATCCGTGACCCGGGAGAACAAAGAAGTTCAAAAATCAACAGAAAAAAACAGATCGGCATTGTCATCGGAAGTTTAGTAGTGGTATTGGTGGTTTGGGGCGGAAAATCATGGTGGGATTCAGAGGCTTCCTATTATCAGCAAACTTTATACAAGCCTTTTGAGGCCAAAAGCTTTTTCGAACAGCAAAATGACGGAGATTATCTGTTGCTGAAAGTTGATTCTACAGTGCTCAATTATGGGAGAATCACCAGAAAACTCAGTTATATGGTTCCTGACCATGGTAAACTCATGCATTTGTTTTTGATCAGAAAAGGTGATTTGGATGTTTTTGCCCATCTTCATCCACAAAGAATCGACACCCTCAATTACAAAGTCAAACTCCCGCCCCTACCCAGTGGGGATTATCATGTGTTTGCGGACATTACCCGATATACAGGTTTTTCTGAAACCATAGTATCAGACCTGACCATCCCTGAGGGTAATAACTTCAGTTTAGCTTCCAATCAGGAGGTCATTTTGGGGAGAGATGATACCTACACTTTTTCCAACCCTGTCACCAACAAAGTCAGCACCTTGGATGGAGATATCATGGTCTGTGGCAAACCCGGCATCAAAACCGACCTGCCCGGTGGCTATACAGCCATCTGGGAAACGGAGACTGGGAAATTTGATGCGGGGAAATTATATAACCTTGATTTCGCCTTATTTGATCAAGACGGTGAACCTGCCAAATTGGAGCCTTACTTGGGAATGATGGGACATGCCGTAGTCCTC
>CAZLJT010000186.1:2598-7237 GCA_964559905.1 uncultured Aquiflexum sp. | reverse complement strand
GTTCATGGCAATGAAGCCAGTGGAATCAATTCTTCCCTTTTGGCAGCATACCATTTTGCCGCCGCCAATGAAATTGAAAGTGACCTAAAAAACATGATCATTTTGATTGACCCATCTTTAAACCCAGATGGCTACAGCAGGTATTCTACTTGGGTGAATTCCCATAGGTCTTATAACCTTAACGGAGATCCCAACAACAGGGAATTAGGTGAAGCTTGGCCAGGTGGAAGAGGTAATCACTATTGGTTTGATCTCAATAGAGATTGGTTATTGGTACAGCATCCCGAATCCCAAAACCGGGTGGCAAAGTTTCAGGAATGGCTACCCAATATCTACTTGGACTATCATGAAATGGGCAGTAATTCCACCTTCTTTTTTCAACCTGGAATTCCCTCAAGAGATCATCCCTTGATTCCAAAAAGAACCGTAGAGCTTACGGAAAAGATGGCCGCTTATCATGCTAAAGCCATGGAGGAGATAGGTTCCCTATATTATGCCAAGGAAAGTTTTGATGAGTATTATTTCGGCTACGGTTCCACCTATCCGGATATTCAGGGTTCCATTGGAATTCTGTTTGAACAGGCTTCTTCAAGGGGACATCTTCAAGAAAGCAATTATGGTCCTTTGACTTTTGCTTTCACCATCAGGAATCAGTTTCGTACCAGTTTAAGCTCCTTTGATGCTGCAAAGGAGATGAGGAATGAAATCAATAAATCCATGCATGATTTTTATAAAGAAGCATTTCAGATGGCTACTGCAGATACCGAAAAAGCAATTATTTTTGGTTCAAGAGAGGATGGGGCCAGAAGCTTTCATTTAGCTGATATGATTCAGCAGCACGCCATAGATGTATATTCATTAAATGAAGATATTACGGTCAATGGGGTTCCCTTTGAAAAAGAGAAATCTTACATAGTCCCCCTCAATCAGCCCCAATACCGACTGATCAAATCACTTTTTGAAGTAAGGAATCAATTTCAGGACAGTCTGTTTTATGATGTTTCGGCATGGACTATGCCGATGGCCTTTGATTTGGATTTTATGGCCTTAAGTAGCCGCATTCTGAATTTGGCAAATGTCAGTCTACTAGAAGAGGATTTTTCACTTAAACCTGGTAAGGTATTAGGAGAAGAAGATGCGTATGCATACGGTTTTGGATGGGAGGGCTATTATGCCCCCAAAGCAGCTTATCAATTAATGAAAAAGGGATACCTGGTACGCGTGACTAATGAACCAATTGAATTATCCGATAAAACCGAGCTAAAAAGAGGCAGTATCTTAGTGAATATGCCAAGAGAAGAAATTAAAGAGTTGGATCTTTTTGAGGATTTGAAAAAAATCGCAGACGAGACCGGATTGATAATTCATGCCCTCAATACGGGATATACAGGAGGCATAAATTTAGGTTCTCCGCAAATTGATGTGTTGAAAAAACCTGAAGTAGCCTTATTGGTGGGGACAGGAGTAGTAAGTTTAGAAGCAGGAGAAATTTGGCATTTATTGGATCAGAGAATGGATATGCCCATAACCCTGCTACCCATAGAAAGGCTAAAATCCGCGGATTTGGACAGATACAATGTTCTTATCATGCCAAATGGCCCATATAATACAATTGGGAAGGAAGAGGCAGATAAAGTCAAATCATGGACTACTGCTGGTGGGACATTAATAGCAAGGGGAAATGCGCTGACTTGGTTGAACAGTCAGGAATTAGTAAAATTTGAGTTTAAAAAAGAGGATAAAGAGGATGAAAAAAAAGAAGTCCAACCCTATGCAGATTTCCCTAAAAATACTGGTGCAAAATTGACGAGCGGTACAATCTTTCATGCCAAGCTGGATAATTCTCATCCTATTGGATATGGATTTACTAAAGATTCCATACATACTTTCAGAAATAATAACTTGTTTTTGGAGACTGCCAAAAATCCCTATTCCAACCCAATGGTCTACACTTCCAACCCGTTGGCAAGTGGTTATGTACATCCCGAAAATCTGGAAAAGATTAAAAACACAGCAGTCATTCAAGTGAAAAAACTGGGCAGCGGAAGGGTGATTGGATTGGTGGATAACCCTAATTTCAGGGCAGTCTGGTTCGGAACCAATAAGCTTTTCCTGAATTCGGTGTTCTTTGGACAGATAATTAAATCGGGAACTGCGGATTGATTTAGCATATAACCTTTGAGTGCGCCGAGGCGTAGTCAAAGGTTTTTATGGTCACAGAAAGCTTTATTCCAACTCATGTAGCGATTAAATAAGTTTTTATTCGCGAAACAAAACTTTTAAAATCTCATCCTTGTCCTTTTTAAAGTGGACAGCTACATCAGAGATAATTCATGAAAAAAAACTATCTAAAAGTTACTCCTCCCAATCCAAATCTCATCCGGAATTTCAATTTATCTCGTTTCTCAACTCTCGTTTTTCAACTCTTGGTTCTTGATCCTTGTTTCTTGGTTCTTAAAAAAGACCTTTAATTCACAACCCACCCCTCTTACTCAAAAGTCCTCTGATAATCCTTCTTATACACCAAGGGGGTAACTCCCATTCTGTCTTTGAACTGTTTATTGAAATTGGACAAAGTATTGAATCCGCATTCGTAACAGATTTCACTGATGTTCAGATCAGCTTCATGCAGCAATTTGCAGGCATGGCTGATCCGGACATCAGACAGAAATTCCGAAAAAGGCTTGTTCATTCTGGAAGTAAAATACCTGCTAAAAGCACTTTCCGTCATATTCCCCAAGGAGGCAACTTCTTCCAATAATATTTTCTGTCTGAAATTTTCCGTCACATATTCATATACCTTCCGCATCCTGTCTTTTTCGGATTCCTTATTGTTATTGGTATAACCTGCATGGGTGATGGGTTGGCATTCTTCAGATTCGGAGAGAACTTGTAATATCTGCAATAGCTTTAAGACACTTTCTATTCCACTCAAATGAACCAATTCCTGCATCATGGGTCTTAATTTCAAATTAGTCTTGCCCAGTATTTCCAAACCTCTGAGCGATTTTTCCAGCAATATGTTTATTGCCTCAAACTCCTCTTTAATTGATATAGCATCCCCAAGAAATCCTTCATTAAAATAGATGACAATCCCATGGGTTTTCAAATTGCTTTCCTTTTCAAAATAAATTTGATCATTTCTCCAAAGGTGGGGTAAGTTGGGACCTGTAAATACCATGTCGAATTCCCGAAAAGGCTTCATTTGATCACCGATAAATCTTGTCCCTTTTCCTTCCAAAACCAAGAACAACTGATATTCCTGATGGAAGTGCCAGTTTTTATCAAAATTTGGAGCAATCAGCTCCTTCACTATAAAAGCTTTATTTTCCGGGATTCTTGATTTTTGAAGTGCTTGTTTCATATTTTAGTCAATTATGTTATAAAAATAGATAAAAATCAATTTTAATATCAAAATTCAGTCAGAATTGAGCAAAAAACAGTGAGAATTATAATTTGAAATTCAGCAACTTGACCTTTCTAAAATAAATACAATCTTCCCCAAAATGACGTTACTCAAAAATCTCCCTAAGCTTTTCGTCTTTTCAATGATTCTCTTGATAGGATGTGAGCAAAAAACCAAGTTTCAGGCACTTTCTGATGGACCAAGAAGAGCTGAAATTCTTTTCCTTGGCCATGATAGTAAACACCATGATTCAGAAAAGCTTTTGCCCTACTTGGCAAGACCACTATTTCAAAAAGGCATCAACTTTACCTATACTTCAGATCCAAATGACCTGAATGACGAAAACCTGAGCAATTATGATGGCATTGCAATCTATGCCAACCATAATGAAATCACACCTGCACAGGAGGCGGCTTTAAAAAAATATGTGGAAAGTGGTAAGGGATTTATTCCGCTCCACAGTGCCTCATTTTGTTTCCGTAATTCCGATTGGTATGTATCGGCAGTGGGTGGTCAGTTTAAGTCGCATGGAACAGGAGAATTTTTTGTGGATATCATAGCCCCTGAGCACCCCATTATGAATGGCGTAAAAACCTTTGAAACATGGGATGAGACTTATCTGCATAGTAATATCAATCCTGATATGACTGTTCTGATGGAAAGGGAGGAAAACGGTCACCGTGAACCTTGGACATGGATTAGGAATCAGGGAGAAGGACGGGTATTTTATACTGCTTATGGACATGATGAAAGGACTTGGTCAAAACCGGAATTCCATACTTTGGTAGCCAACGGCATCCTTTGGGCTATAGGTGAGGATGTGGCAGCACAGGTAGCTTCTTTTGAGATCCCCCAACCAAAATTCGAGGAAGCTGTAATTCCAAATTATGAAAACAGAGACCCTGCTCCAAAATTCCAACATCCTTTATCACCGGAAGAATCAATGAAATTAGTCCAGATTCCGGTTGGTTTTGAATTGCAACTTTTTGCATCAGAGCCTGATATTGTCAATCCCATGGCCATGTGCTGGGATGAAAAAGGAAGATTGTATGTCATCGAAACAGAAGATTATCCCAATGAAGTACGAAAAGAAGGTGGTAATGACCGAATCAAGATCCTGGAAGATACCAATGGAGATGGTAAGGCAGATAAAATCACTGTTTTTGCAGAAGGCTTAAATATCCCTACCAGTTTGGTTGCTATCAATGGCGGGATTTTGATTTCCATGGCACC
>CAZLJT010000186.1:0-2498 GCA_964559905.1 uncultured Aquiflexum sp. | reverse complement strand
ATATCCCTACCAGTTTGGTTGCTATCAATGGCGGGATTTTGATTTCCATGGCACCTGATTTTATTTTCCTAAAAGACACCAATGGAGATGGCAAGGCAGATGTGCGGGAAGTGGTCATTACAGGTTGGGGCAAAAGTGATACCCACGCAGGACCATCCAATTTGAAATATGGCTTTGATAACAAAATATGGGGCGTATTGGGATATTCCGGATTCAAAGGAGAAGTAGATGGAAAACCCTTCGCTTTTTCCCAAGGGATTTACAGATTTACTCCGGAAGGAAAAGATTTTGAATTTTTAGGTTCTACCAGTAACAACACTTGGGGTTTAGGTTTCTCAGAAGATTTCAATGTATTTATCTCCACCGCCAATGGACAGCATAGTGCCTATTTGGCCATGAGCAACAACTTCGTCCGAAGACCGGTAATTGGCGGCATGAACAATACAGTATTTGGAATAGACAGCCATTACGATATGCCACACCATACCCCGGCCTTGAGGCAGGTGGATTATCATGGAGGTTATACCGCGGCTGCAGGACATAACTTTTACACTGCCAGAAATTTCCCGAAAAATTACTGGAACAGGATCGCTTTTGTGGCCGAACCAACAGGAAGAGTATTACATAATGCCATTATTTTGGAAGAAGGTTCCGGATTCAAAGAGAAGAATGGGTTCAATATTTTATCCAGTTCAGACGAGTGGTTTTCACCGGTGCATGCAGAAGTAGGACCTGATGGTGCTTTGTGGGTTGCTGATTGGTATAATTTCATCATTCAGCATAACCCAACTCCCAGAGGATTTGAAAACGGTGCAGGTAATGCTTACATCAATCCTATGCGGGATAATAAGCACGGCAGGATATACAGGTTGGTTTATAAAGGTGGTCCTGAACACAAAACCATGGAATTGGATCCGTCCAAAAACAAAGATCTGATAGCAGGATTGAAAAGTGATAACATGTTTTGGAGAATGACTGCACAGCGATTGATTGTGGAAAACCAGAATATGTCCATCAAATCTGATCTTTATAAATTGATTGAAAACAGGGATGTTGATGAATTGGGATTGAATACCCCTGCCATACACGCCTTATGGACCTTACATGGTTTGGGCCTTTTGGATGGTTCTGATAAGACTTCGATCCAAATCGTAAGCAGAGCTCTAAATCATCCTTCAGCAGGTGTCCGAAAAAATGCTGTAGAAGTATTGCCAAAGACTGAGGAAACATTCCAAGCCATTCAGGGGTCCAAACTTCATCAGGATCCGAATATGAATGTCAGAAAATCCGTGTTCCAAACTTTAGCTGACATCCCCTCATCTCCCGAAATCAGTAAAGTATTGCATGAGGCTAGTTTGGATGAAAGCAATGCCACGGACAAGTATTTGCCTCAGGTGATTTTTGCAGGGGTCATGAACCATGCTTCCTATTTTGAACAAAATATCGGAACTCTTTTCCCAATTGATAAACCTGACTCACTTTATACTTTAACAGATAAACTAGCCAAAAGCCTGATCGAAGAGGAATATAACCTGGACAGAAGGGCCGCCATTATTTTCCCGCCTGATGTGAGTGGAAAAGAAATCCGCATCAGGACAGAATTGGCTAAAGGAAATGATGGCATTGAGGGAGTAATCATTGCACAGGGAAATAAAGAAAACGGATATACACTGTTTGCTAAAGACAATTCCTTGAGTTGGGTGGTAAAACAGAATGGAAAAACCTACAAAATATCCACTCCGAGAAATCTTCCTGACAACCTATTCACTGTCCAGGCCAATTTATTGGAAAATGGGGAAATGAACCTTTTGGTAGATGGAAATCTGATCGGAAAAGCAAAAGCTCCTTCTCTCTTTGAAAAATCACTTTCTCCGGAAAGAATCAGGGTTGGAAATGACATGCAAAATGAAGATCAGGTTGGGGATTTTGAAGGTGGTTCATGGTTAAGAGGGCGAATGGGCAGAGATAGCTATATCAGCCTAAAAGATCCTAATTTGAATCTTGAAGAATTTTTGAGCAGGGAAATGGAAGTAGTACAGCCAGCTATTTCCAGGGACAATGCCATTATCATCAAGGTTGGGGTAATTCCCCATGAAATGAAATATGATGTGGCCAGTTTCAAAGTTAAAGCGGGACAACCTGTAATCATTGATTTTGAAAACAAGGATTTCATGCAGCATAACCTGCTGATCGGTAAAATCGGGTCCTTGGAAAAAATCGGTAAAGCTGCAGATGAAATGGCACGTGATCCTAAGGGTATAGAGAAGAATTATATTCCGGAAATTCCTGAGATCATAGTATCTTCCAAGTTGGTCGATCCTGATAATTTGGAGTCCATCATGTTTATCGCCCCTTCTCAGCCGGGAGAATATCCATTTATTTGTACCGTTCCGGGCCATTGGAGGATTATGAACGGCAAAATGATAGTAGAATAAAAAATTTAAAAATGCCATTAGATGTAACTTTTGGAGTAAGTACCTGGCTTTGGACTTCTCCTT
>CAZLJT010000185.1:0-7242 GCA_964559905.1 uncultured Aquiflexum sp. | reverse complement strand
CTTGACATTTATTACGATCCATCTATCGGTAGACTCAATACTGACCAAAGAGGTAAAAAAATAGGAAATTTCTTAGGTGAGGATAGGATAGTCGTTTTCTACAAAAACGGAGATTATGAACTGACCACCTTTGAATTGACCAATCGATATGAAGCAGTCAATGTACAGCTGATTGAAAAATTTGATCCGGAAAAGATATTTTCAGCCATTTACTATGATGGAGCAAATAAAACTTTTTTTGTGAAGCGTTTTTTGATTGAAACCACAACCATCAACAAGAAATTCAACATTATCTCTGACCATAAGCAATCCTATCTCAAGCTCGTATCTTCCGAAAAACAGCCTCAGGTAAAAGTGTTGCTGCAAAAAGGCAAGGAACAGGAGGAACAGGAATATGATCTGGATATGTTGATTGATGTGAAAGGCTGGAAAGCCATTGGAAATAAACTTTCCTCCCATCAAATTCTCGAAATCAACCTGATTCAGGCAGAACCAAAAAATACGGAAGAAGAAACCATATCCAATGAAGGAGATTCCCCTGATCCCGATGATGACTTAGAAATAGGTACCACTATTGAATTTAAGATCAAAAAAGAAGACGAGGATAAGGATCAGTTGGATTTGTTTTAGGGTTTTTGGAAATATGGTTGGGATGTGACCGAAGCGAAGATACCAAGAACGGAATGGTTCGATATTTTAGAAATATGGGTGGAATAAAATAGGGATATAATTGAAATAAAATGCAGCTCCCCATGAAATCATTTCCGTTCAAAATTTGATTTTCTGGATGTATCGCCTTTATATCAATTATAACAACTCAAAATGATGGCAATTCAAATTGCATATTTATGGATGCATATAGAGCACTTCTCACGATTTCCATCATCGGTTATCTGTTCCCGTTTGATGGGGTTTCAACCAATTAAGGACAATTGTTATAAAACGACTGATCAATAAAATCAAACAGCCAAATAGTGTTGACAAAATAGTGAATTTCAATCCTGATGCGAGTTCTCCAACTCCTACACCATCTTTGAACTCCAAATAATCCAAGGTATTGATAAGTTGAAGAAGTTGCCCAAATACGCCGGCTACCAAAGCAAACAAACCAATGGAATTGATCAGGATAATCATTTTATTCAGTTTTGGGTCATTGTTTTTTAAATAAAACAAGCTCTTGAACATCAGGAAAATGATAATTATTCCTGAAATGAAAATCATGGACATAATCACAATACCCCCTTCTTGCATCCTTGCGAACAGCGAAGTGAAAAACCCTATTCCCCCTTCATTTTGATTAATGGCTAATTGCATATTTATATAATTTTTTTGATGATGGTTCAAACCTATCACCATTCTAGCCTTCATTTTATTTAATGAGATCAACAACAGATTTTGCTCTGCTTTTTCCCATTTCTACACTTTCAATTCCATAAGCTGTAGCCATCATGTGATTCAGGGAGAGAAATCCGTCGTTCATCGCAGTAAGATAGGTAATTATCAAAATATGCAGATATTGTCCTGTTATTCATGAAAGCCATTGCCATCTTAAAATATCTTTTCAACACTATCTTACCTCATACTCTATTTTGGGTGGGAGTTTTTGTGTTTTTTACATTTTTCTTCGAAGAAAGTAAAGGACTGATACCCAACCCCAATTCCTTTTCAGTCTTTTTGATGCCTGTTACCATTGGCACAACTTACATTATCAACTACTTTTTAATTCCCCGATACCTTTTGCCCAAAAAATATCTGAAGTTTATTTGGTATAGTTTGTACACCCTTATCCTTTCGGCATATGCCATAGTCATTTCCATATTTTATGGTTTGATTTTTATGAATGCCCTGCAGTACAATCAAATGGCGCCATTGAGTAAAAGCCTGATTTTTGTTATGGTTGCTGTTTATTTGGTGGTTTTGTTATTTAGTGCTTTTACACTCTTGAAGCATAATTATTCTTCTACGGCAAAGAACAAGGATTTGGAAAACAAGGTCTTGCTTGCCCAACTCAAACTCAAGGAACAAGAGCTGAACTATCTAAAAATGCAAATTCATCCACACTTTTTGTTCAATACCTTAAATACGCTGTATGGTTATGCTTTAAAAAAATCTGAAGAAACTCCCGAAATGATTTTAAGATTGTCCAATCTCTTGGATTATTTGCTTTATCAAATCGATAAACCCCGAGTGAGTTTGGTGAATGAGATTGCGCATATCAAAGATTATATCGAGCTTGAGAAAATCCGGTTTAAAGATACCCTAACTGTTGATTTGAAGATCTCTGAAATTGATTCTCATATTGAGATAGCTCCCATGTTGCTGATTCCTTTTGTGGAAAATAGTTTTAAACATGGCAATAGGGGCGATAAGAATTTGTTGATTTATATAGGATTAAATACTGAAGCTAATCAAATACATTTTTCGGTGAAAAATTCAAATAAGAAAACCAAACCGATCGAAGGAAAAGGAATTGGATTGAAAAATGTTCAAAAAAGACTTGATTTATTGTATCCCGACAATTATACATTCTCAATTAATGAGGATGCAGAATGGTTTGAAATCAATCTGATTTTGAATCATCAAAACCCTAATAAAAATGAATAAAAAAGTATCATGTTTAATAGTTGACGATGAACCGACAGCCCGAGAGATTCTTAATGCTCACCTTTCAAAAATAGAAAGAATCCATATTGCTGGGTCTTGTTCGGGAGCTGTTGAAGCATTTAACCTTATCAATTCAAAGGAAGTAGATCTGATTTTTCTGGACATCAATATGCCGGAAATTTCAGGTTTGTCTTTTGCGAAATCTATCACCAATGACGTAAAAATAATTTTCACTACCGCATATAGGGAGTATGCGATTGATGGATTTGATTTACAGGCTGTGGATTATCTTTTAAAACCAATTTCATTCGAAAGACTTTTCAAAGCTGTCAATTTGTATTTCGAGGTTTACGACACCAATAAGTATCAATTGAAAGAAGACCAAATAGTAATCCCTGATAATTTCATGTTTGTTAGAGCAGATAGAAAAAATGTGAAAATAGACTTCTCTGCTATCATTTATATAGAAAGTTTCAGTGACTATGTCAAAATCCATTGCACAACCGAAACAATCATCACACGGGAGACCATCAGCAATATTGAATCAAAGCTTCCTTCTCGAAATTTTATCCGTATTCACAGATCCTTCATTGTTTCTTTGCCAAATGTAATTTCCTACACCCATGAATATGTGGAAGTGAAAGGTAAAACTTTACCCATTGGCAGAACAAATAAAATAGGTGTGTTGGAAAGATTGGAAAAGCATTGAAACCAACAAATCGGTCGTACCTACGGCACTTTTTTCCCGTCTCCTTCCACCTCTTCCATGGTTTGAAATCCATGGTCAGTATATGTTACACTCCTAAGGAGCTATAGAATCTAAACAGATATTTAGTCAAGTGCTGCTATAGCTTAATCTAATTCCCTTCCCAAAACACAGACCTTTTTTTAACATAGCCTCCAGTCCTATAGGTATCCTGTCAGTTCTTTTCCTTATAAGTAAAAGGTATAAAAAAAGGCAACCGTTAGGACAATGAACAATAGGGTCATACCACTTCCTGCTTTGATATAATCCCGGTTTTTGTATCCACCCGAGGACATCATCAATGCATTGACCTGATGGGTGGGCAACACAAAGGAGTTGGAAACACTGATGGCGGCCAGCAATACCAAAGGCCTGGGATCCAAGCCTGCTATTTCGGCCATTCCGATAACCAAAGGAGCCAACACTACCACAGCACCGATATTGGACATAAACAAGGAAAAAGTAGTGGCCAAGAGGGTAATGGCTATCACCAGAACCAATACAGATTGGCCCTCGATAAGTTGCATCATATTTTCTGCCAGAAAGTAGGCAGCTCCGGATTTCTGCATCGCTACACCTAAAGGAATCAAACCGGCCAATAAGAAAACCACTTTCCAATCAATAGCCTTATAGGCTTGCTGAATGCTGATGACACGGGAAAGAATCATGGCCATAGCCCCGGTCATAAATGCCAAAGCAATGGGGACGCCCAAGAAAGTCAGCATAATGGCGAAGGCAAAACTCGCAACAGCCGGAATCGTTTTTTGCTTGTTTTTAGGCTCCGATTCGATGGGCGTAGCCACAATCAGATCAGAGGTTTCTTTCAAGGCCCTGATATTGTCCCAAAGTCCATAGACAATCAGGGTATCCCCAAGATCAAATATATGGTCTGAAAAATCACCTTTGATTTCCGCCCTTTTACTAAAAAGTATCAAAGGCTCTAAACCAAATCGTCTTCTAAAGCCAAAACCCCTAAGTGATTTTCCAATCATCTCAGAGCTTGCCGGAAAAATAATCTCTGCAAAGCCTGATTCCTCAGGCTTATCCAATCTGTTGAAAATAGATGGTGCTGAAACCTCGGACAATCCAAATTCTTGTATCGTTGCTTTTACATCTTCCTCTCTGCCAAGAATGGCCAAAATCTGTCCTTCCTGAAAGGCAGTTTCCCGCCAAGGGGCATAAACAATATCCTCACCTTTGGATAAGGCTATTATATTTAACTTCAATTTTTTCCAAATACCCGAATTTTCGGCTGTCAGACCTATCAAAGGACTGTTTTGTTGTATGGATAAGTACCAGATTTTTTTGGAAAGGCTGAGCGTATCCATCAATTTTTCCTGACCGGACTTTTTTGTTTCCAAGTTGCTTTCTTTTGGTAAGACGGAACTGCCCAATAAGAAAAAATATAGTACTCCGGCAATCAGTAATACTGCTCCGATCGGCGTGACTGCAAACAGACCATAGGGTTCAAGGTCCGCATTCTTTAGCAAATCATTGATCAGAATCAGGTGTCCTGATCCCACCATAGTCAGGGAGCCTCCCAAAATCGCTGCAAATCCAATCGGCATGATCAATTGGGAAATAGGAATTTTGGTTTTTCTGGAAATCTCCAATGTTCCGGGAAGAAAAAGCGCTGCGGCACCTATGTTTTGCATAAATGCAGATAGCGTCCCCACTGAAATGGATAGAAACCCGATAATTTTATTTTTGTTATGACCGACTTTCGATAGAATAGCTTCAGAGAATTTTTCCATTACTCCCGTGGTGGTGATGCCATATCCCAAGATCATCACCGCAATCATAGAAATCACGGCATTACTGGAAAAACCGACCAACATTTCATCGGTAGTCAAAACCCCGGACCAACCCAAGGCAAGCATACAGATAATGGCTACTACATCTATTCTAAATAGCTCAAAAACCATCATTGTGACAGTTGCTATCAAAATGCCTAAAACAATGAGTATCTGAGGGTCCATTTCCATGAAATAATAAATTGGGGAAGTACGGCAAAATTAGTGATGAAAAGATTCCTTTATTGGTGCCAATTGTTACAATTCAATCCAATTTGCCCAAAATCATCGGGATATCAACGGAATAGTTAATCTATCTGAACCTTACCATTAAAATTTGAGTAAGATTATATTGGATCATTTATTGCTTCCTATTAAGTAGAGACTAATTGAAATTGGCATTTATGAAGATGATGAAATCTCTTAGTCAAAAAAAACAGAAAACGATAATTCAAGAACCAAAACATCATGAGCGATCAAAATAAGAATAAAAAAACAACAAAAGATCAAGAAGAAGCAGCTAAAGACAGCTTGGATCGATTACAGGAACAGAATTCCGATAAGGAATATGAGATCACAGCAGATGACAAGAGAGCCCTAGGTCCAAAAGGCCTGAGCATGGATGGCGGAGATGATGAGGAATTGCTGAGAAGAAAACGGAAGGTTGATTTTGCAGGGGAGGACCTTGATATTCCCGGTAGTGAATTGGATGATGCACAGGAGGAAATAGGCAGTGAGGATGAAGAAAACAACCTTTATAGTCTGGGGAGTGACGATAATGAAGAGCTTGAGAGGGAGTAAGATATTTAAAATTTCATCAAATTCAAATCTTAATTATTCAAGACTAGGCTCTTATCCGTTTATCCACGGTATTTTATAGCAGATCATCAAAATCAGTATTTTTTTATCATTTTTTATCCTAACCCAGTCTTTCAAAAGGGTTTTATCTTTGGAATTTCGAATGCAGATTATAGTTTCATTTACGAAGTCTTAATTAAATTCATGTTTATGTTTGATCGGATTTAATCTTTTGGGAGTTACTCAAATGGTTTGCCACACTCTATTTCCAATCACCTTTACCCCATGATTCATCCATTTATTTAATAATTCTTGGATTAAAAAAGAATAAAGTTAAATTTCCCAATCGATTACATCAAAAATATATTTCTATGTTCTTTATAGAAGCATATTCTTTCCATTGAAATCTTCAAACCTAATTTAACTATATGGCCAATTTTAATATTGATGCAAAAAAGGATATGACTTATGATGCCATTGTCATCGGTTCCGGCATCAGTGGCGGCTGGGCAGCCAAAGAACTATGTGAAAATGGATTAAAAACCTTGGTCCTGGAACGTGGCAGATTGGTAGAACATGTCAAAGATTACCCTACCATGATGGATGACCCATGGGATACAGAATTGAGGGGTTCGTTGACTCCTGAATTGAAAGAAAAACACAAAGTGGGTATGCGCTCGGGTTTTATTGGAATGGATACAGAACATTTTCATGCCAATGACCTGGAAAACCCCTATACAGAAGTGAAGCCTTTTATGTGGGTCCGAGCCCATCAGATGGGTGGAAGGTCGATATTGTGGGGGAAGCAATGTTACCGTTTTTCAGATCTGGATTTTGAAGCTAATGCAAAGGATGGTTACGGGGTAGATTGGCCTATAAGATACAAAGACCTTGCGCCTTGGTACACCCATGTAGAAAAATATGCGGGTATCAGCGGTGAAGCGATGGGTTTGCCACATTTGCCGGACAGCCATTTTCTACCTCCAATGGAATTGAACTGTGTAGAAAAGCACGTCAAAAGCCGTATTGAAAAAGAGTTTCAGGGAAGACATATGATTATCGGTAGAGTCGCACATTTGACTGAACCATTGAATGGGAGAGGAGTTTGCCAATACAGAAACAGATGCAGTCGGGGATGTCCTTATGGAGCCTATTTCAGTAGCAATGCGGTAACCTTACCAGCTGCCAATGCAACAGGAAACCTGACTATCAGACCTTATTCGATTGTACAATCTGTGATTTATGATGAACAAAAAGGAAAAGCTACAGGTGTCCGCATCATCGATGCAGAAACAAGTGAGG
>CAZLJT010000184.1:6655-7251 GCA_964559905.1 uncultured Aquiflexum sp. | reverse complement strand
ATGGAATAATCCTTCATGAAAAAACATATAAGTCAAAATTGACCATGGTTGGGTAATAATCTGGCTAATATCAGCAGGCATCATCAAGAGAGACCTAAAAGCCTGATATAATGAGCCTGCCCCTGAAAAAGTAAAAATGACCCTTACTACAAGCATGGCAAAAAACACCAAAATATTGATCGCAATGATCTTATACAAGCTGTTGTTGTTTTGCTTGAAAGCGTTTCTAAGGTTTAACAAGAATCCTCCGTACATATTTCAATCAATAAAAGTTCTTTCTGCTCTTTTTCCAATAATACACAAGGCCAGCACCGATTACCAATCCGCTCAAGTGAGCAAAATGTGCGACATCGTCCATCGGGTTATTGTTGATAACGGCATACAATGTATAAAGTCCGTAAAATAAGACCAAATATTTGGCTTTCACAGGCATAGGAGGAAATAATAAAAACAGTTGGGTATTGGGAAACAGCATTCCAAAAGCTATCAAAACTCCGAACAAAGCACCTGAAGCACCTACCATTGGAATATTCACCTGAATATCCCTGATGCCATTTAAATTTTCTTTTGCCCGCTGAATCAACCCACTGTCTGAA
>CAZLJT010000184.1:0-6626 GCA_964559905.1 uncultured Aquiflexum sp. | reverse complement strand
TTCCTACTGTAAGCATCAATAAAGTCATAAACCCCTGATTTGAAAAAGTGTTTGTTGTCCTTTACAAAATCACTGAAAAGTTCCGGACTGGGATTTTCATAGAATGCACTTATTTTATTGTCAAGTTGGTGCATTTTGAAAGAAGTATATCCCGAATACAATAACCCGGAACCCACCCCGCAGACCATCCAAAGTATCAGGATCTTTTTTGGCCCAAGGAATTCTTCCAATAAAGGCCCAAAAATAAAAAGTCCGAACATATTGCTGAACAAATGCCAGAAATCAGCATGCATGAACATGTAGGTCAGAAACTGGAAAGGAAGAAACTTACTGCTGTTCACATAGTACAGCGCGAATATTGACTTCAACTGAGGCATCAGGAAGGCAGTGATCACATAAACGCTTACTGTGATGAGCAAAAGATTTTTAACTACAGGTGTTAGATTTCTGAACATATCTTATTTCGTAAAAAAGCTGTGTATTTTAGGTAAATCCAGTTTGATGAAGGTTTTGTTCCCTGAAAGTCCATAATTCGGATTTTGACAGGCAAAAAGCTGCCCGACTATCGTTTCCATTTCAGAAGCAGCCAACACATTTCCTTTCTTGATGGAAGATCTTCTGGCCAAGGAACGTGCCAGATTTTCCCTGTTATCCAAAGAAAGTTCGGATTTGAAATGTTTGAACTGATCTATCAGTCCTTCAAATAGCCTTTTTTCATTGGTCACGTAGATATCAGCGGGAACACCTTGTATCAAGATGGTACTTTTACCAAATTCTTCAATCACAAAGCCCAAACTTTTGAGTTCGTCCATTATATCCATTACCAGTGCAAAATCCGCCTGTCCCAGTTGAATATGCTGTGGGAAGAGACATTGCTGGGAAGCTCCTGCAGCTTTTGTCAGTTGCTTTGAGTATTTCTCATAAAGAATTCTTTCATGGGCAGCCTGTTGGTCGATAATCAGTAAACCCGAGGACATCTGGGCAACTATATAATTGTTTTCAACCTGGAATGTTGCCCCTGATTTTCTTCCTTCGTTTAATTTAGATACATCATCATTGGCTTTGGAAGGAAAAGTCAGGACTTCATCTTGATGTTCTATATTATGAGGTTTAATTTCTCTTGTCATGTTCAGGTTTTCACCACTTTCAAAAAGTTTTTCCCATCCCGAAACAGATTGTTTTTTGAAAGCTGGACTTTGAAAAGTCTTGTATTGATTATCCAGTCCGATTGTATCAGGTTTAAACGCATTTTCCAGGCTTACTTTTTCGGATTGGGCATTGTCCTTTTCCCATGTATCGTTGAAATTGACATCAAGCCCAAAATTCAAAGTAGGGACCACATTGTGAGCTCCAAGTGCTTGCTTAACGGCGGACCTTACTACTCCATATACTGTCCTTTCATCATCAAACTTGATCTCAGTTTTGGTTGGATGTACATTGATGTCAATATGGCTGGGTTCAATATCCAAGAAAAGCACATAGAAAGGATGCATATCAGAAGCTATCAGCCCTTCATAGGCATTGACAACAGCATGATGAAGGTAGTTGTTTTTGATGTATCTGTTATTGACAAAAAAGAATTGGTCACCACGTGATTTTTTAGCGGATTCAGGTTTCCCGATATATCCTTTGATATTGAGGTGAGGGGTGTCCTCGATGCAGGCCACCAAGTGATTTTGAAATGATTTTCCGAAAATACCTACAATCCTTTGGCTGAGTTTTCCTGGAGGAAGATTAAAAAGTTCCATATCATGCTGCATAAACCTGAACCCGATTTCAGGATAAGAAAGTGCGACACGTTGAAATTCATCCACGAGGTGCTTCATTTCCACTGAGTTTGATTTCAGAAAATTCCTTCTTGCAGGGACATTGAAAAACAGGTTCTTGACAGATATGGAAGTTCCATTTTGTGTAGCAATGGGTTCCTGTTTTTTGACCTCTGAACCTTCAACCTGAAGCATCGTACCAAGTTCCTCTCCCAGTAGTCGGGTCTTCATTTCTACTTGGGCAACAGCCGCAATAGAGGCAAGAGCCTCTCCACGGAATCCAAATGTCCGAATGGCAAACAGATCTTCTGAAGTTCTGATTTTGGAAGTGGCATGCCTTTCAAAGCTCATCCGTGCATCTGTCAGAGACATGCCTTTACCATTGTCAATGACTTGAATAAGATTTTTTCCAGCTTCTTTTACCAGGACACTGACCATAGTCGCACCGGCATCTACGGCATTTTCCATCAGTTCTTTCAAGGCTGAAGCAGGCCTTTGTACTACTTCCCCCGCAGCGATCTGATTGGCAATGGCATCAGGAAGAAGTTGGATAATGTCATTCATCTGCGGCTTTTTCCTTTTAATCTGAAAAATAAATAAACCAATGCACCGCCCATAAAAATAAACAACATGATGTACAGAGCTTCAGGACCTAAGTAAACATATCCGAAAAAAGCCCCCAACAACACCATAAAAATCACCAATCGTATGATACCTGTACTACTTACGACGGATGAAGTTCTGCCTTTGATTGGCCCACCTTGAGTAAATGCTCCCCGTATCGAGGATCCATAATCACGGTTTAAAGCTTCCCTGTCTTCATTTTCCAATGGGATTTTCCCATCAGCTTGAAGCTCTCTTTTGATTTTAGCAGTCCTTTGTGCAATTTCTTCTTTTACCGGATCATAATATCTGGGCTTAATATCAAACCGCATGGGTTTGGCTGTTCTGAAAATAGAAGGGAATTTCATTTTGGGGTTTTATTCAAATGGATTTGTACGGTACAATTCAAATTCTTTTCCCGAAAATCAAAAATTGATATCAGGCCTTGAATTTTACGTGTAAGTTTGTACAATTGAGTGTATATTGATACAAAGTTATTTTAAAATTCAAGCAATAAAAATTAAACAGAGTCATGCGCGTAAAAGTTTGGGGTATTCTGGTTGTGGTTTTTATAATTTTTCAGTCAGATGCTGTCATGGGTTTGGAAAAGTCTAGTGAAAATGAGCTGAATAGGAGGAATGATCCGTTTTTGTCTTTGGATGAAAGCATGCAGATGGCTTGGGTGGACAGTGTATTTGAAAATCAAAGTTTTGAGGACCGCTTAGGTCAGCTTTTCATGGTAGCAGCCTATTCCAATAAAGATGAAAGGCATAAAAATGAGCTTGCCCGATTGATTACAGAGCACCATATCGGAGGTTTGATTTTTTTTCAGGGAGGACCGGTAAGGCAGGCTAACCTGACCAATTATTTCCAGAACATAAGTAAAGTGCCGTTATTCCTAGCCATGGATGCGGAGTGGGGGGTAAGCATGCGTTTGGATTCTGTCATTACTTTTCCCAAAGCTATGACTTTAGGGGCTTTGCCTGATGATGACCTCATTTATGAAATGGGAAAAGAAATCGCCTACCAGTTTAAGGAATTGGGTATGCATATCAATTTTGCCCCAGTAGTAGATGTTAATTCCAATCCCAACAATCCGGTCATAGGATACAGGGCTTTTGGAGAAGAGAAAAGATTGGTAGCCAGAAAATCCGTCGCATATATGAAAGGACTTCAGGACCATGGTGTCATTGCCAATGCAAAGCATTTTCCGGGCCATGGGGATACAGAGTCCGACTCCCATTACACCTTGCCGGTTATCAGGCATTCTGAGAGCAGGATCAAGGATATTGATCTCTATCCCTACAGAGAGATGATAGACAATGATCTGATGAGTGTCATGGTGGCTCATTTGCATATACCAAGCTTGGACAGTGAAAGAAACAAGGCTACTTCACTTTCCAAATATGTAGTCAGCGATCTGCTCAAAAAGCAAATGAACTTCGATGGACTTGTGTTCACAGATGCTTTGAATATGAAAGGAGTCAGTGGATATATAAAGCCGGGTGAAGTGGAATTGGCAGCACTTTTGGCCGGGAATGATGTTTTGGTTTTTTCACAAGATGTACCCAAAGCAAAATCTTTGATTCTTCAGGCCATTGCAGAAGGAAAAATATCACAGGAAGAAGTAGATGAAAGAATAAGGAAAATTCTCAAAGCCAAATATTGGGCAGGTTTAGGAAGAGTAGATAAAATTGAAACTAAAAACCTTGTAAAAAGGCTCAATTCTCCATCGGCAGAACTGCTTGCTGAAAAATTATATGCCAAAGCCATCACTGTCACCTCCAATAAAGATGATTTTCTTCCTATAAAGCAATTGGACCTTAAGAGGCTAGCTTCCCTGACCATTGGAGGAAATGGTCAGGAATTTCAGAAAAAGCTCGATAAATATGCAAAATTTGAGCATTTCCAGATAGGTAAAGGGTCTGATGGCCAAAGTCTTGAAAACATTGAAAAAAAGCTCAAAGATTTTGATACGGTTATCATAGGAGTAATGGGGATTTCTAACAGTCCCTCTCGGAGTTTTGGGGTAACTATGACGGATTTTAATTTTATCAAAAAATTGGGAGAACAGAAGAACGTTATTTTGGTGACTTTTGGCAATGCTTATGCTTCCAAGTATGTACCCGAAATGCCACACAATATTTTGGCTTATGAAAACAATTCTTTTACTCAAAAAATTGTTCCTGAAATTATTTTTGGCGCAAGGGATGCTCATGGGATTTTGCCGGTTTCCCTTAATCTGAATGTTAGGGCTGGGGCAGGTGGATATTTACCTGGAATGGGGAGACTTTCCTATAGCATTCCTGAAAGTCAGGGTATGGATAGTAAAATTCTGGCCAGGATAGACACTGTGATGGAAATAAGCATTAGAAAGAGGGCATTTCCCGGCGGGGTTGTTTTGGTAGCAAAAAATGGGCAGATTGTCTTTGAAAAAGCCTATGGCCACTACGATTATAGTAAATCCAAAGAAGTAACTACAGAAACGGTTTATGATTTGGCTTCGATCACAAAAGTGCTCGCTACGACTCAGGCAGTAATGTTTTTGGCAAGCCGTGGGGTGATTGATATGGATAAGCCTATTGGAAGATATATCCCCGAATTGAGAAATACGAACAAAGGGGATTTGATTTTGAAGGATATCCTGGCCCATGAGGCCGGATTGGTAGCATTTATTCCGCATTATGTCAATACCGTAGAAGCGGGTAATTGGAAAACTGAATTTTATAGGTCTAAGGAAGAACCGGGATATTCATTACCTGTCTCCAACGATATGTTTGCTCTAAATTCATTAAGGGATAGTTTATGGACTTGGACAGTGAATTCAGACTTAAGAAAACCTCAAGCAGGGCGCAGGAAATACAGCTATGTCTATTCCGATCTAACCATGTATCTGATGCAGGCTTTGGTAGAGACAATGACCAACCAGCCTTTGGATGAATTTTTGGACCAAAATTTCTATGCTCCGTTGGGCTTATATACCATGTCCTTTAATCCGCTTAAAAAGTATTCCAAAGAATGGGTGGCTCCCACAGAAGATGATGTTACATTCAGGAAACGGCTTATCCAAGGGTATGTCCATGATCCCGGTGCTGCCATGTATGGTGGAGTCGCCGGACATGCCGGCTTATTCGGTAAAGCCAACGATTTGGCAGTGATGATGCAGATGATGCTCAATGGTGGGAAATATGGAGATGTGAATGTTTTTGACGAAGGCACCATCAAAGAATTTACCAAAAGGCAATCCATTCAAAGCAGAAGAGGTTGGGGATGGGATAAACCCGAACCTGAAAAAGGGAAAGGTGGGAGTGCAGGGGTTTTGGCATCTAAAAGCACTTTTGGTCATACAGGTTTCACAGGCACCTGTGTTTGGGCGGATCCAGACAATGATCTGATCTTTGTTTTTCTTTCCAATAGGGTCCATCCTGATGCCAATAACAATATTCTACTTAAAGATGCAATAAGACCCGAAATCCACGATATCATTTACCAAGCATTGGGAAGTACTGCCCAACAAAAAGGATTTTGGAATTTAATGGAATAGAGAATGAACAAAATCAGGTCGATGCTGTGTTTATTGTTTTGTTGATATATTTTAAATAGTGTGTTCATGAAAATAGGGATTGTTTGTTATCCTACTTTTGGAGGAAGTGGTGTCGTTGCTACTGAGTTGGGGAAGGCCTTGGCTAAAGAAGGGCATCAGGTTCATTTTATCACTTATAGTCAGCCGACCCGGCTTGACTTTTTCAATCAGAATCTTTTTTACCATGAAGTGGATATTAAAAGTTATCCCTTATTTGATCATGCCCCGTATGAATTGGCACTAGCCAGTAAAATGGTAAATGTTGTCATTTATGAAAACCTTGACCTCTTACATGTCCACTATGCTATTCCTCATGCTTCTGCGGCTTACATGGCAAAGCAGATTCTCAAGGAAAGAGGAATTTATATTCCTGTCGTAACTACATTACATGGAACTGATATTACTTTGGTCGGAAAAGACCCGAGTTATGAACCTGTCGTAACTTTCAGCATTAATCATTCTGATACCGTCACGGCTGTATCTGAAGACTTGAAGAAAGCCACTTTCGAACATTTTGAAATCAAAAAGGAGATCACTGTCATCCCCAATTTCATTGATCTTGAAAGATTCAAAAAACAAAAGAAAGAGCATTTTAAACTGGCAATTTGCCCTCATGGGGAAAAACTTCTTGTACATACTTCCAATTTTAGAAAAGTCAAGAGAGTGGAGGATGT
>CAZLJT010000183.1:0-7326 GCA_964559905.1 uncultured Aquiflexum sp. | reverse complement strand
AGTGTCTACCATTGTTTCTAATTCCCTATTGGTCAAGATGTAATCCGGTACCCAACCCTGAACTCCTGTTATGACTGCTCTGGTTTTTTTCATTAAATAATTATTTTAAAGCTGTTTGATCATTGGTTTAATTTTACTGGAATTGACAATGAAGGAATTGGGCAAAAATACCCTGATCAGTCTTATTGATTTTCAATCAAGCCCCCAAAAATATCCAAATTGTGCTTTTCCACCAAAGATTTTTGTTTTTTGAAACCATATGATAAATATAGCTTTTATGAATTTATGATTTCTGATATAAATACATAAAATAAAAATCCATCCCGGTAATCACCGGGATGGATTCTATCAAAAGGCCTTTTGTCAAATAATTAAGCAACTACTTCTTTTTCAATGACTACCTGTCCTTTGAAATATAGTTTGCCGTCAAGCCAATATGCTCTGTGAGGTAAGTGAAATTCACCTGTGGTTGGACATTGAGTAAGACCTGGAGCTGTCAACTTATAGTGAGTTCTTCTTTTGTCTCTTCTGGTTTTTGAAATTTTCCGTTTAGGATGTGCCATTTCTACGCTATTTTAGATTAATCTTTTTTCTTTAACTTGTTTAATATCTCCCACCTGGGATCTGCTGGCTTATCACCGATTTTTTCATCTTCGGCTTCTGCCTCTTCAATTTCTTCTGAAAGGTAAACAAGACTGCCTTCACTGTCGAATTCATCATCATCCATTTCGTCCATATAATCCGGGTGGATTTTTTTGGCCGGAATAGCCAATAAAATAAATTCATAAATCAACTGCGCAACATTGATCCTGGAAGTATCTTTGGTAATCATGAAGACATCTTCGCTGATTTCCTGTTCCGTAGGACCGTATTTGTAGATTACTTTCTCGGTCAATTCAAACGGATGATCAAACTCTTCCAAACTCCTATCGCAAGTCAATCTGATTGTTCCTGTGATTTTGAAATCAGCTTCCAATACAGAAACTGTTTTATTAATTGTCACATTTACAGTGAGATTGGCTCCGTTGACCCAATCATCAGCTTCATAAAATCTGAAGAACTCATCATTGACATCAAACGAAAAAGAATGCTTGCCATCCTTTAATTTGATAACATCAATATTGTAAGCTCTTAAGAATTTCACCTTTACTCCTGCTTTTCAAGACCGCAAATTTAGGTAAATGCTTGGGAAAAATAAAATTTGGCCTGAAATTATTTTTTTGGCCTGAAATTATTCTATTAATGGGATTTTATTTTGATAAAAAGATCTGATTCTTTTGCATTATCCAAGATCGAATTTAATAGGACTTTATGCTGGATTTTTCCGGAAATTAGTCAAGACAGATCAATGTATGAAATATAATTGGAGGGTATAAACTTTTATAAAAATTGCCTTCCTCTCAATAATCTGACTTATTTTTGGGAAAAAAAATCTGTGGAGATCAAAGAAGCTGTTAGTTTGCTGAAAAAAAAAGGAAGAATCTGGATAAAGGAAGGCCATGGTTTAGTTTTGGAATTGATTGAAGTTGGATCCTGGGTGAAGGAGTCTGATGATTCGGAAGGTGTTTTTCTGTTTTTTGATACATTTCAAATCAGGACAATAGCAGAGCAGTTTTCTGATGTTTCATTGGATATTATTGAGTTTGCTTCTAAACCAACCATTTACCATACTCCTATGAGTAAATTTTTAAAAACCGGGCCGGTAAAAGATGGGAATGTGAAGTTTGCTGTGATCAAGAAAGATTATTGGAATAAATTTCTATTTGCTTATTCCCAACCTATGATCCTTCAATATAACGAAACACAGGAATTTGATTATGAGACCCCTGAATACTTTCCACTTTTAAGTGCTGGGACGAAGGAAATGTTTTTGAGTTCCAATGGGGATGTCAAAATTTTGAACGGATGAATTTTAAAGAATCTTTAGATCAATTGGAAATATTTGGACGTGTGGGCAAGATTGCCGACAAGTTGGGGCTGGAGACCTATGTGGTTGGCGGATATGTACGTGATTTAATATTAAAAAGGCCGAGTAAGGATATTGATTTTGTATGTGTGGGCAGTGGTATTGTCCTTGCCCAAGAGGTAGCGGATAGCTTTGAAGAACATGTTCCCCTATCTGTTTTTAAAAATTTTGGAACGGCAAATATAAGATTGGAAGACTGGGAAGTTGAATTTGTAGGTGCCCGAAAAGAATCTTACAGGCATGATTCAAGAAAACCTATAGTCGAGGATGGAACCCTTCAGGAAGATCAGGAAAGAAGGGATTTCACGATCAATGCCATGGCCATTTCGGTCAATTCCCACAACTATGGGGATTTGATAGATCCCTTTGGAGGTATGGAAGATATTAAGAGGAAGATTATCAGAACTCCTACAGATCCCATTATTACTTTTTCTGATGATCCTCTGCGGATGATGCGTGCTATACGTTTTGCCGCACAACTAAGATTTGATATAGAACCCGATACTTTTCTGGCAATAGTACATGATGCCCACCGACTTCAGATAGTATCAGCGGAAAGGATAATTGATGAAATTAACAAGATCATCATGACAGATAAGCCATCTTATGGATTTAAATTACTTTTTGTAAGTAAGTTACTTCAGGAGATTTTTCCGGAGATGGTTGAATTACAGGGCGTGGATTCAGTAGGAGACAAATCCCACAAAGATAATTTTTACCATACGCTTCAGGTTTTGGACAACATTGCAGCAGTCACCAATAATATTTGGTTGAGATGGGCTGCCATCATGCATGATATTGCAAAACCTGCCACCAAAAGATTCAATAAAAAGGTAGGCTGGACATTTCATGGACATGAAGACAAAGGAGCGAAAATGGTACCGCCCATCTTTAGGAGAATGAAGCTACCTATGGATGAACGAATGAAGTATGTTCAAAAACTTGTCAGATTACATCTCAGACCCATTGCATTGGTTTCTGACAAAGTCACAGATGCTGCTATCAGAAGACTTCTCTTTGATGCAGGGGATGATATTGATGACCTGATGAAGCTTTGCAGGGCCGATATTACTTCAAAAAACAACAATAAGGTACAACGGTTTCTTGCCAATTTTGACAAAGTAGAGCAGAAGATTCTAGAAGTGGAGGAAAAGGACAATGTCCGAAATTTCCAACCCCCGGTTTCCGGTGAGGAGATTATGGATTTATTCGGATTGAAGCCTTCCAAAATAGTAGGAGACTTGAAAGAAGAAATCAAGGAGGCCATTCTGGAAGGACAAATTCAGAACAATAAAGATGAAGCTTTGAACTTATTGTATAAATTAGCCGCTCAAAAAGGATTATCTAGAAAAAAATATGAAAATGAATAAATTACTCTTAACCATTGCTGTTGTCGCAATGTCATCAATTACGGTCTTTGCCCAAGAGACAACTCCACAAGATTCAGAATCCAACAGGAAAAGAAACGAGACTGACATAAAAATTTATCAGATGGCACTTCGTTACAATGACCTTCCTGTCGCACGGATGAAATTGTATGAATTAATGGAGAGAAATCCCAATAATATTACCTACAAAGAAACTCTTGCATCGCTTTACTTTGAATCAAGTCAAAGTACTTCGGCCGCTATTGCTGCTATGGATATCCTTGAGGCAAACGACAATAGTGTAGCTGCTCTTGAAATAGCTGCCTATTCTTTGGAGCAGCTTGGTGCACTGGACCGATCTTTGCCTAATTTTGAGAGACATTATCTTTTGACCGGAAATCTTTTCAGCTTATACAAGACTGCTTATTTACAATATTCACTCAACAGGCAGGAAGAGGCTTTGAACTCCATCAGTATGTTGGTAAAGAACAACAAATCCGGTGAAGAAAAAGTAGGGTTTCCTAAAAATGATAACACCCAACAGGAAGTTTCTTTAAAAGCCGCCGCTTTGAATCTCAAGGGTATGGTTTATATGTATATGAAAAACAAAGAAGAAGCCAAACTGGCGATTTCTCAGGCTTTGGAACTGCAACCGGACTTTGAGTTGGCTCTGGAAAACCTGAAAGAAGTCAATAAAATGCAATAAAACATTTTATTTCAGTCTTCAAAAGCCCGCTGTCAGGTAGGCTTTTTTTACCGGTAAAGGATAGCAATACATGTATTTTCTCAATTCTTACAGACAGTAAATTAAATAAGGATTAAAGTCCTAAATATTGCAAATCAGTTGGCATAAGTTGATTAAACCCTCTATGAGGGTTCTATTACCAGCTGTTATCAAATTTTTGAAAACCAAATTATTCAAATTTAATATTCACAACATATAATCTTAACACACCTTTTTTTTAAGATAGACATCTTTGCATATGAAGTCAAAGATGGTCTTAATACTTTTGTTTTTTTTGTTTTTTTTTCAAAAATTGTTTTCACGTCAAATAGGTGAACAAAAGGATAGCATTGAATATTTTTTTGTAAAAGCAGAAAGCCCTATCATTTCAGATTCTGACTCCAGCTTTATTTTTGCAGTAAAAGCACTTGAGAGGAGTAAGGATTTAGGAGATAGCTTACTTTTGGCAAAATCTCATCACTTAATGGGTAGGCTATTGTTTTTTAAAGGAATTTATTCTGAATCAGCCTCCAACCTACTGATTGCAGAAGATTTATTGCAAAATGCAGAAGACTATTCACTCTTGATTGATAATTATAATTTAAGAGGAAGAATTGCATACAAGACCCAAAATTTGGACAGTGCCGTTTCGATGCATCAAAAAAGCCTTGACCTTTCTGTGAAAATCAAGGATGAAAAAAGGCAGGCGATTTCATTGGGTTTATTGGGAGGGATTTATGAAAAGAAACAGGAATTTCAAACTGCTTTAGTTCATCAGTGGACTGCCCTTTCTATTTTCGGAAAACTGGGAATAGATGATTTAAGCTCGGAATTCAATGAGAATCTGGGAAGTATATATGAGGATTTGGGAAATTTTGACTCAGCATCTTTTTATTTTCAAAAAGCATTTGAATTGAATGTTAAAGCCGGGGATAGCTTGAATCTGATTAGTATCATTAATAATTTGGGTGATATTTCAAGAAAAAATGGCCAACCCAAAGACGGATTACTAAAATACAATCTTGCGCTTGACCTCAGTCGCAAGTTGAACCAACCTTATGAAGAAAGCAGTGCACTTAGAGATATTGCCAAAAGTTATTTCGATCTTAAGGAATTTCAAATGGCATATCAGTATCTAGATAGCAGCAGAACAGTACATCAGGAAATGTTTAGTAAAGAAACTGCTACCCAATTGGCATTGATGGATGAACTTTTTCAGATGAAATTAAAGGATCGAAAAATCTTTGAATTACAGCAAAAGAAAAAGTTTGATGAAAAAATCCAGCTACTTTTTATTGTTTTAATACTTTTGCTTATAGGGTTTAGTTGGCTGATAATCAACAAAAAGAATATCCAATCAAAAGTGAGATTGCAATTGATGGAAAGGGAAAAAGAAATAATGCTGACGCAACAAAAGTTGATAGAAACAGAACTTTTGCATATACAGTTGAAAGACGAAACCCTGAGAAATGAACTTGAGTTAAATACCAAATCCCTTACTGCCCAAACTTTGCATGTAATCGACAAAAATAAGATGCTGGAAGGTATCAAGCAAAAGCTTCAAGATTCACTGGATAAAGACGCAAGGGAGCAAAAAAAGAACATCAGAAACTTGATAAAACTGATAGAGTTCAATTTTGTGCAGGATACAGATTGGGACGATTTCAAAAAAAACTTCGAAAAAGTACATGAAGGTTTTTTTCAAAAACTGAACAACAAATCCAAGGATTTGACACCATCGGAACTTCGATTGGCTTCATTGATGCGAATGAATCTAAGTTCAAAAGACATCGCATCCACCTTGAATATTTCACAGGATAGTCTTAGGATTTCCCGATATAGATTAAGGAAAAAATTAGCTCTCGAAAAAGGGGAAAGTTTACAGCAATTTATTCTTTGTATATAGTTTACGATTTGTTAATCTATTTTTAATATTACATAAATAATTGAAAAACAATTATTTACATTCATTTTTTTGTTGTGTTGCTATCGTTTTGTTAACGTTTTTAAATCCTGTTGTTGCCTTTTTGATAATATGAAACGATAGGTGACTTTTCTTCAGGTGTCTAATTTTGTATCAAACAAAAAGATACAAATGAAAAATAAAATTTTACAGTCTGTTTTCGGTTTGCTGGTTGTTTTTTATTCCTGTGGCACAAAAGATACAGGACAACAAACTCAGTCATCTTTACCCAAGATCGAACCTCTTTATATCACAGAAAAGGTGATTCATGATACGGATGATCCTGCGATTTGGATCAATAAAGCTGATCCGGAAAAAAGCTTAATAATAGGTACTGATAAAGACAAAGATGGTGCCTTATATGTGTTTGATTTAAAAGGAAAAATCATGGATTCTTTGGTGGTGAGAGGTTTGCAGCGACCAAATAATGTTGATGTTTCGTATGGTTTAAGGTTTGGTGGGGAAGAAATTGATTTTGCTGTTACTGGTGAGAGGCTTACCTCAAAGCTGAGATTTTTCAAACTGCCCGGGATGATAGAAATACAGGAAGGCGGGATTGAAATATATCTAGGGGAACTGAATCCTGATTACCGTGACCTCATGGGTGTTGCTGTCTACCATGATAAAGACAATGGAAAGCATTATGTGATAGCAGGCAGAAAAAATGGCCCAACAGATGGTACCTATCTATGGCAATATCTTATCAAAACTGATCAGGGGCAATTGGAACTTGAACTGGTTCGGAAATTTGGTCAATACAGTGGGAACAAGGAGATTGAAGCCATTGCTGTTGACAATGAACTCGGATATATCTATTACAGTGATGAGGGAGTAGGGGTGAGGAAGTATTATTCCGACCCGGAGAAAGGAAATGATGAGCTTGCACTTTTTGCAACAGAAGGTTTCACTTTGGACCACGAAGGGATTTCCATTTATAAGCATGAAGATGGAACAGGATATATCCTTGTTTCAGATCAGGAAGCAAATTTTTTTCATGTATTTCCGAGAGAGGGATCATCCGAAAATCCTCATTTACATACCCCGATAGCCAAACTTCCAATGTCCACAGTTTCCAGTGATGGTTCTGAGGTGATCAATTTTAATATCAATCCTGAATTTCCAGAAGGCCTATTTGTAGCTATGTCGGATGACAAGACTTTCCATATCTATGATTGGAGAGACCTGGAAAACCATATCATGAAATCTAAATAATGTATTCAACAACCAAACTTTATATGAAACACAGATTACTAATTTCAGCAATTTCCCTGTTGATGCTATTCGCACAGAATTTGTATGCACAGGC
>CAZLJT010000182.1:0-7330 GCA_964559905.1 uncultured Aquiflexum sp. | reverse complement strand
CATTTTTGTCTCCTGCTACAATTTCTCCTCGTGAGTTGATCACATAACTTTTATCATCTCCAATCATCTCGAACACCTTATCCAATGCTGCATAAGTATCCTCTACTTTCTTGGCCCCTTTAGTTAAATCCAATAGGGCCTGATCGATCTGGGATTTCTTCCAAGTGTAATTATAGCTATATGAATCAAAAAAATCATTTTCAACAACTTGAAGAAATTCATTCAAAAATGCGTCTGCTTCCGGAGAAATAGTATCTTCAAATTTATCCTCAGTTTCCTGACAGGAAAAAATCAGCATAACGCTTGCGAGTATTGAAAGAAATCGCTTCACAAAATATCCAGTTTATCTTAGATTATTACAAAAATATATAATTTAATTCAAGAGTTCAAAGAATTTTCTGAAGTCTTGGATGATGATTTTTTTATTTTCCTTAGTCAATTGATCACTTTGATTTATCGTGATGATATAACCCTCATCCATATTGAAAAACTCCATTGCCTCCACCAAACCTTCTACTTCCCTATCCCTATTGTCAGGATACAATTCATGGGTCACCTGTATCAGCCATCGACAAACAGTTCCCTCAAAAACTACAAAATCACATTCCTTCTTTTCTTTGAAGTAATACAGCTTTCTATTTTTTTTCCTAAAATTCAAATAAACAAGATTCTCCAAAAGTCTTCCCTTATCCTTTGTGAAACTCAATGAATTGGATTTGGCAAATCCATTATCGATGCAATAAACTTTTTTGGGATTTTTCGATATACTTTTAGAGGACCAACTAAACCGCGAAAGGAAAAACAGCAAATAGGAATCCTCCATCCAAGATAAATAATCAGAAACGGTGGTAGGCGAACCCACATTGAAAGTTTTGCGGATACCATTGAAACTTACCTCTTTCCCAATATTGGATATTAAATAAAGAGCGATATCCATCAACACATGGGTATTTTTTATCCCATACCTGACCGCTATATCCCTGTACAATATATCTTTCAACAACATCTGAAGTATTTCAGGGTTTTGGTCTCTCAGGAATTCAGGAAAGCCACCTTTGACTACATAGTCATTAAAACTTTCCTGACTATCATCTAGGCCTAAAAAGGTGAGGTATTCTATATATGAAAAGGGGAATACTTCACGACTGAGATATCTGCCGGTCAATCTTGTACCCATTTCCCGGCTCAAAAGTGAAGCATTTGAACCGGTAATAAATACTTTCTCACCTCTTTCATGTAGCTGTCTCACAAAAACCTCCCAACCCTTCACGTTCTGGATTTCATCAAAAAAGTAGGCTTCAACATCCTCTCCCATGACATCATCCAACTTTGAAAAATCACCTACTTCAAAACCAAATACTCTTGAATCTTCAAAGTTGAAATAGGCGACTTTTTCATAATATTTTTTGACTATCTGTCGCATTAAGGTACTCTTTCCAGATCTTCTTATGCCGGAAATTACCTCGACATGAGTAGAGTATGGTTTGAATATCTCCAACATTTCACGTTTGATAAACCCAAAATCTTTGGCTAATACTCGTTTTTGACCATCGTATGCGGCTTCTATATCTTCTTTAAATACCATGTGCATAAGTAATTTACATCACAAATATAAAGTTTATTTTGTAAAAGTAAATTATCTTATTTTGTAAACGTAAACTAATTTACATTAACAGCATAAGAAAATAAAAAGTAAAGGCTCATTTTTGATATCAGTTAGGAATATTTTCTAAATTGGATTTTATACCAAATCAAAATTGGAAAATCCAAAATGAATACAGAAAATACATCAGATAAATTGGAAGGAATAATTGTTCCTATGGTTACACCTTTACTCTCCAATGGAGAATTGGACAGGAAAGGGACAGAAAGATTGATTCGACACCTGACCCATGGAGGTGTCCATGGGATATTTATATTGGGCACCACAGGTGAAGCTTCAAGTTTAAAACCTGCCATCAAAAAAGAACTTATTGAAATCACATGCAAGGAAACCCAAGGGCAACATTTGATCTTGGTAGGAATCACCCATACCGCTTTGGATGTCAGCTTGAAAATCTCCAAAACAGCAAAAGAAAATGGTGCTGATGCAGTGGTAGCCGCACCACCTTATTATTTTTCTCTTGACCAAGAAGACCTCTTTAAATATTACATCAAACTTGCTGACCTGAGCCCTTTGCCTTTGTTTTTGTACAACTTCCCTATTATGACCAAAAACACGCTAGAGCCAGAAACTGTCCACAAATTATCCCAACACCCCAATATCATCGGAATCAAAGACAGTTCGGGGAATGGCATTTATTTTCAGAAATTATTGGCTCTCAAAAAAGTTAAGCCTGAATTTTCTGTTTTGATAGGTCCTGAGGAAATGCTCTCACAGTCAGTCCTTTCAGGTTGTGATGGTGGAGTCAGCGGTGGAGCAAATATTTTCCCCAATCTATATGTAAGATTATTCGAAGCCGCCAAAAACAGAAATTTCGAAATGATCAACAAAATCCAGCCTCTTATCATGGAAATCTCAAAAAATATCTATGGTTGTAGTCCGAAACCTTCCAGCTATCTCTGTGGAGTGAAAGAAAGCCTGTATTATTTGGGTATCTGTGAACCACATATTGCACCGCCATTCCAATCCGTAAATGCCCAAGCAAAAGAAACCATTATCCAAAATCTCGAAAAGATTATTTTCAAAATCAAAACCATTTAATCCTCCTTTGATTTCCCTTTTATGAATCTTTCCCTCATTGACCTGATTGTTTTTTTGGTGTATGTGGTTGGAATCATCAGCTTCGGGGCTTCATTTTATTTCAAAAAAAGAGTCTCTATAGATTATATCACCGGCGGAGGTAGATTACCGGCTTGGGCCTTAGGTATGTCCATTTTCGCAACTTACGTCAGCAGCATCAGTTTTTTGGCCCTACCGGGGAGTGCCTATCAGTCCAATTGGAATGGTTTTGTGTTTAGCCTTTCCATACCTTTTGCTGCATTCATCGCAGTGAAATATTTTGTCCCACTCTACCGAAAACTCCAAAGCCCTTCCGCCTATGCTTACCTTGAAAACCGGTTTGGGTTATGGGCAAGGGTGTACGCCTCTACTTGCTACCTGCTTACCCAATTGGCCCGAATGGGCGCCATCATGTATTTATTGGCTTTACCTATGAATGCCTTGTTTGGCTGGAGCATTCCATTGATTATCGTAGCTACAGGTCTTGGTGTCGTGATTTACGCTATGCTTGGCGGAATTGAAGCGGTAGTTTGGACGGATGCGGTTCAGGTAATTTTATTGATCCTAGGTGCATTGACATGTTTTATATTGATTATTTGGGAAATGCCGGGAGGTTTTCCACAGATATATGAAATTGCCCAGGAGCAAAATAAACTTTCCTTGGGCAGTTTTTCCCTGGATTGGAGTCAGAATACATTTTGGGTGATTCTTGTCTACGGATTGTTTATCAACCTCCAGAATTTTGGTGTGGACCAAAGTTATATTCAGCGTTATCTGGGGGCCAAAACAGCATCAGAAGCCAAAAAGTTGACCTGGTTGGGAAGCTTGCTTTATGTTCCCGTATCCTTGTTGTTTTTTATGATAGGAACAGCCCTTTTTGCTTTTTACCAACAATTCCCTGAAAATCTACCATTAGAGTTACATACCATTGAAAATGCCGATAGAGTTTTTCCCCATTTTATTGTTTCGACACTTCCCAAGGGATTGACCGGACTGATGATCGCATCCATTTTTGCAGCGGGAATGAGTACAATATCCACCAGTATCAACAGTTCGGCAACGGTGATTTTGGAAGATCATGTCAAAAAATACCTTTTTCCAAACCTTCCTAAAGCCTCTGATTTCAAAGTGCTTTATGTGTCCTCATTCATGATGGGAATAGGGAGTATTCTGATTGGATTAGCTTTCAATGGAGTAAGCAGCGCTTTGGACGCATGGTGGGCATTGGCTTCGATTTTCAGCGGTGGAATATTGGGCCTCTTCCTTTTAGGTGTGCTCACCCAATCCAAGAGTAATTTACCAGCCATTATTGGAGTAATCCTCGGCTTAATTTTGATCGCATGGATAAGCCTGGATGAGTTACTCATTCCCTATGGCTTGCCTATGCTCGCATTACACAAGAATTTGGCCATTGTGCTGGGAACCATGACTGTTTTTTTTGTGGGGTTTGTTTTGGGGTGGATGGTAAATTGGATGAAGAGTTTTTAAGATTTGACTGAAAATGAATGGCTTAACAATTCTTGAATCCTGTATTTAATTTAATTTTGTCAAAGAACTCCTCTTTCACTCAATCTTCCTTTCGCATCAACAAGGCACTTTCTGGAAAACTATCGATCACATTGCCGTCCTCATCTATCGAAACAAAGCTCCAGCTGTTTTCTGCCAAGGTAAGTAGGGTAAAGGCTCTGATAGACTCCGCTTTGTTCAGGTACCAAGTACTGTCCACAGGATGGATATTTCTTGGCGTGACCCCATAGGAACCGTCGCCGATATAAATGATTCCTGATTCGTTAACTTCCATGTTTTTAATAGGGAAGGTTCTTTTATATGCATGGTCATGGTTTTCAAAAGCAATTTCTACACCATTGGCATCAAAAATCGGGGTCCAGGTTTCCCTTACCAAAGTCTGAACCAATCCTGTATATTCCCTCACAGAAGGATAAGCTGGCACATGGTAAATTGGTATTTTGTGGTTTACTTTTTCCCGTTCTTTTAATGTATTGATCAGCCAATCAGTTTGCACTCCTGGAATAGGATTGGAATGCTCAGTATCCAAAATGATCAGGCTCAGGTATTTCCCAAAATCCAAAACATTGAATCCTGGTTGGCCTGGAAAGGAAAATAAACTGTAAAAGTACGGCGCAATTCGGGCTCTGAATTCATCATTTTGGACATATCCTTCGTGCTTGGTATAATAACCCCCAACCACTTCATGGTTGCCCACTGCTACAATACAAGGAATAATTCTTTTGTCGGCAGTCACCAGGGTGTTTTTATAGGCATCAAACCAATCGTAAATTCTTTGAATATTGTCAGCTAGGCCATTTTCGTAAGCCATATCCCCGCCGATGATCATAAAATCCGGATCTTGGGCAGTGACTGTGCGGTTGGTTTTCTCTAACCATTCCTTTTGGTGCATAGAATCTCCTCCTATTGCGATTTTAAGTGATCTTTTATTGAGATTTTTTGGAAGTGTACGGAAAAAATAAATTGAATCAGATTCGGCAAACCTGAGCTCATATTCAGTATCCGGCCTTAATCCCTGAATTCCTACACGATGGATATATCTAGGCGAAAAGGGATAAGGATACACATCACTATCAAATGAATGCCATTTTTCGGTACCCTTTCTTCTGAAATACAACGTTGAAGGATTCAACTCATCCATATGCCAATCCACATCCATAGTTGTGGTAGGGTCTGAAGTCCAAGTAAGATAAAAGGAATGGGGTTCAGACTGGGCAAAGCCTTCCTTTGCGATCAGGACAATGGCAAGTAGAAATATAATTTTCTTGAAGTTTCTCATGCAAAGAAAATGGTTTAGTTTAACCATAAGTTTTTAAGAAGTGTAATATTCCAAATAATTTAAGATGTGGAATTCTCAGATAGCCTTTCTTTCATTGCCAAATATACGCCATTGGTCCATCCAAATCCATCCTGAACAGGATACTCCCCCCCACCTGCTTCGAGACTGAGATCCTCCACATTGTACTTTTCCATCATCTTTCCGGTCCTTTCGAAAACCTTTTCATTTAAAGTGGTCCAACGTTGTGCCAAAGTAATGGCTAAATCCCTTCTTCCGTAATTCCAAAAGGCTTCAAACCCTATCCATTGCAATGGTGCCCAACCATTGGGAGCATCCCATTGCTGTCCGGAATTGTAATTGGTGGTCACCAATCCGCCGGGTTTCATAAAATGTTCTTCAGCATACGCGATGACACCCTTTGCTTGTTCTTCTGTAGCAATGCCTGCCCAAAGTGGAAACAACATTGCTAAGGAGGGTCGGTCAACCTTTTCTTTGAATTTGATATGATAATCTAGAAAAATGCTTCTTTCTTCCTCCCAACAATAGCGGGTAATTGCTTCTATCCTGTTGTTTCTTACCTTCTCTATTTTATCTGCCGATTTGTAGTCTCCTTCTAGTCTAAACCCATATACCAGGATTCTTTCAGTTTCTGACAACAGCACATTGAGATCAATCGGAATAATCGCTATGGTCTGGATGCTTTTTAAATCCTCTGGATCGTAAAGCCATCTCGAACTGAAATCCCAACCTGATTCGCAGGCAGCACGAATATTTCTGAACAGCTTATCCGGATATCTTCTGCTATGCTCTGACAATTCCACATCCTCCAAAAAAGATTCCGGCCTGGGCGTATCCTCATCATCCCAATACCGATTGAGAAAAGCATCTTCATCCTGCATCACCACGCGCTTATACCTTTTCCCCGGCAAATGCACTTCGGTTTCACCCTCAGTCCAAAAGGAATATTCCATCCAAATCTCTGGCAGATATTCCTGAATGATGGCCTCATTGTTTTTTACTTCGGCAAGTAATTCTACCATTTTTGCAAAAAAAGGTGGTTGTGAGCGCGAAAGGAAATAAGTGCGGTTACCGTTTGGGATATGTCCAATGGTATTGATCAAGTAAGCAAAATTATCCACCATGGACTCTATCAAGTCTTTTCTTCCAGAGACCTTCAATCCCAACATGGTAAAATAACTGTCCCAGTAATAAATTTCCCGAAATCGTCCCCCAGGTACAATGTAGGGATAAGGTAAGGCCAATAAACTTGAATCAGGATGGTCTACATCAGGCTCCCTTCTGAGCAATTCCCATTGAGCATGAAGCCTGTCCTCAAGGGAAAGGCTTTCGGGAATATCAATCGGCTTGGGTTCTTTTGGCAGGACAAAATTTTCCTTGATGAATTCAAGAAGAGAAAAATCATCCTTTTTGATTTCATTATAGAAATCACTGAGAATTTCTTTTGCCGGACGCTTAGGAATACAGTCAACAAAGGTTTTGGAATCAAGGAAAATACCACTCAATTGAACAGCATCGAAAAGTTCCCAATATATTTCTTCAGGCGGTATAAATTTATTTGGATTCATTGATTCTGACCTGTTTGTTCAATAATATCAATACTACGCAAAGCAATGCGATTGGTATAAGGGAAAAATAAAAAGCTGTGGTTCCACCATAAGCCTCAAAGATATGACCTGTGATAATGGAACCGGTAGTTCCCCCCAATGCAGAAAAGACAACAATTAACCCCGACATGGAACTTTGCATGTATTTGGGCAGGGCACTCAAAACCACTGAATTGA
>CAZLJT010000181.1:0-7368 GCA_964559905.1 uncultured Aquiflexum sp. | reverse complement strand
AAACTTCTATTTGTTTTTTCAGTTCCTTACGGGATTTTCCATATTTTTCTTCTAGCTCACCAGTCATATTTCTAGCGTGTTCGATGAAAAATTCCCAAGCTTCTGGAAATCTTTCTGAATTTTTTATATTGGGATTATGCATATTCATATTGCCACCCAAATAAATACCAATTTTTAGAGGCATAACATAGTCTTTCTCTTCTTCTTGGGATTTGCTAACCACAAACCCAACAAAAGACAAAACTATAACCAAAGTTAGAAAATTGATTTTGCTTATAAATCCGAAATTCGTTCTAAAATCAGGAAATCATTAGGACTTGAAGGCAAATTTGTAATCATTACTGGTGGAAAAATAGATCAACGAAAAAAGATAGAAGTATTGCTTGAAGCAATAAATCAGCTTGAAAATGATACTGTTCATCTGATTTTATTCGGTTCAATAACTGATGAAATGAAATCAAAAATCAACCCGCTTATCCAAAGCCAAAAAATAAAATATTTGGGCTGGCTTAGTCCAAAAGAGGCGAATAATTATTTTTTCGCATCTGATTTAGCTTTTTTCCCCGGAACGCATTCAGTATTATGGGAACAATCTATTGGGTGTGGTATTCCTGGTGTATTCAGAAAATGGGAAGGGATGCAACATGTTGATATCGGTGGGAACTGTCTTTTTTTAGAAGAAGATAGTAGATCGGAAATTCAAGAAATTATATTAAAAATCGTTGAGAATAAAGACCTTTATGACAATTTAAAAAAGAATTCGGAGGAAAAGGGTCCGAAAATATTTTCATATACAGAAATTGCCAAAAAGGCTATAGAGATAAAAATTTAGAAAGAAGTATGGAGAAATACCAAATATGTACCAATTGTGTAATGGACACAACTGACTCCAAAATTACATTTGATCCTGAAGGAGTTTGTGATCATTGCAATACTTTTTACAAAGACATCCAGCCGTATTGGCACACTGATGAAAAGGGTCGGAAAGCTTTACAAGAAATAATTGATAAGATCAAAAAGGAAGGAAAAGGGAAGGAGTTTGATTGTTTGATGGGTATGAGTGGTGGAATTGACAGTTCCTATTTACTCTATGTGATGAAAGAAAAATTTGGTCTAAGACCATTGGTTTTTCATGTTGATGCAGGATGGAATTCTCAGATTGCAGTAAATAATATAGAAAGATTGGTTGACGGTTTGGGTCTAGACTTATATACAGAAGTAATAAATTGGGAAGAAATTAAAGACCTGCAACTTGCATTTTTTAAATCAGGTGTGCCTCATATAGATGTACCACAGGATCATGCATTTTTTGCAACGATGTATAAATTTGCTTCAAAACATAACATTAAATACATCTTAACAGGAGGGAATTATTCCACTGAATGCGTAAGAAACCCCTTGGAGTGGATGTACTATCAATCAGATTCCATTCAGTTGAGAGATATTTATAAAAAACATGGAAAAGGGAAATTGAAAGATTATCCTGTTACAAATATCCTTTGGCATAAAGTTTACCTTCCATACATTAAAGGAATAAAATTAATCAGACCATTGGATTATGTTCCCTACAATAAAGATGAAGCCATGCAACTCCTTGTTGATAAATTTGGATACCAAAAATATCCACAAAAGCATTTTGAATCTCGATTTACAAGGTTTTACGAATCTTATTGGTTACCAATGAAATTTGGATTTGACACAAGAAAGGTTCAGTTTTCAAGTTTAATTCTTACGGGTCAGATGACAAGGGAGGAAGCACTTAAAAAATTATCTGAACCGGCCTTCGATCCCGAAACTATCAATCAGGATTTTGAATACGTTGCTACAAAATTAGGTATTTCTGTCGAGGAGCTTCAAGGCTATATGGATGCTCCAAATAAAACCTACAAAGACTATAAATCACAAGAAAGCATTTATAATATCGGAGCCACTTTGTTGAGGATGTTGGGAAAAGAAAAAGGGGGGAAGAGATGATAGGTATCGTAGATTATGGATCAGGAAATATCAGAGCAATTGAAAATATCTATAGCAGGCTGAATGTTCCTACTAAGGTGATTAGTAATCCTGCAGAACTCAAAAAATCTGATAAACTTATTTTGCCAGGAGTTGGGGCTTTTGATGAGACAATGAATCAGCTAATGACTTCAGGATTGAAAGAAGAGCTCGATGAGTTGGTACTTGTAAAAAAGGTACAAATATTGGGTGTTTGTGTTGGTATGCAAATATTGGCAAATTCGAGCGAGGAAGGTTCACTGAAGGGATTAGGTTGGATAAATGGGGTAGTGAAAAAATTTGATAAAGCGATTTTTACACACAAGCCATATTTGCCACATATGGGTTGGAATACCATTATTCCTACCAAGGATCATCCCATATTTAAAGGTCTTGATTACGATCAGGGATTTTATTTTGTTCACAGTTATTATTTTTCCTGCCAGATCCCAGATAATGTTTTGGCAACAACTCATTATGGTATTGATTTTTCTAGTGCCGTTCTTTCAGAAAATATTTTTGGGATGCAATTCCATCCTGAAAAAAGCCATTACAACGGAATTAAATTATTGGAAAACTTCTCTAAACTTTAATCATGCTTAGATCCAGAATTATTCCTTGTTTATTGGTACATAATAAAGGTTTGGTAAAAACGACTCAATTCAAGGACCCAAAATATGTTGGTGATCCTATCAATGCGGTAAAAATATTTAATGAAAAAGAAGTGGATGAACTTATTGTATTGGATATTGATGCTACAGCTGAAGGAAGAGGACCTGATTTTGATTTGATAAGAAACCTTGCAGTGGAATGTAGAATGCCTTTTTGCTATGGCGGAGGAGTGACCACGGTTGAACAAGCTAAGAAAATAATTAGCCTTGGGGCTGAAAAAGTAGCGATAAGTACTGCGGCAATTAAAAATCGATCACTGTTAAAAGAAATCGGCAAAGCCGTTGGTATTCAAAGTGTTGTTGTTGTAATTGATGTTAAAAAAAAGGGAATCCTTTCAGGTGGGGGTTATGATGTTTACATCAACAATGCAAAGGAAAAGGTTAGCATAAAAATTAAAGATTTGATTAATGAACTTAACGAAATTGGAGTAGGGGAGATTGTAATCAACTCTATTGATAAAGACGGGACAATGCAAGGATATGATATTGGACTTGTCGAATTGGTGAGAAATATAACGGAAGTTCCGATCACTGTTCTCGGAGGAGCGAGCAGTTATGAAGATATTAAAAATTTAATTTCCAAATTCAAAATTATTGGTGCTGCAGCGGGAAGCCTATTTGTATTTAAAGGAAAATACAGGGCCGTATTGATTAGTTATCCAAATAAATCAGAGAAAAAAGCTCTTTTCTAAATAAAAAATGAAACAAATAATACAAGATTTAAAAAACGGCGATACCATATTAGAAGAAGTGCCTGCGCCAATAGTAAAGCAGGGGCAGGTTCTTATTCAAACTACAAGGAGTCTTGTTTCTTTAGGCACGGAAAGAATGCTAGTCGAATTTGGGAAAGCCAATTTTTTTCAAAAAGCCCTTCAACAGCCCGATAAGGTCAAAGAAGTAATAAATAAAGTGAAAACTGACGGTTTAAAGCCTACGGTCAATGCAGTTTTTAACAAATTGGGTCAGCCACTTCCTTTGGGTTATTGTAATGTGGGTAGGATTATCGCTGTTGGAAAAGGAGTTGAGGACTTTAAAGTTGGTGATAGGGTTGCATCCAATGGACCTCACGCAGAATATGTGTCCATCCCTAAAAACCTTGTGGCGAAAATTCCTGACAACGTTGCTGACGACGAAGCATCTTTTACTGTGATCGGCGCCATTGGTTTACAGGGTGTAAGGTTGGTAAATCCGACTTTTGGAGAGACTGTTGTGGTTATTGGTCTTGGACTAATTGGATTGATAACCGCTCAGATTTTGAAAGCTAATGGATGTCAGGTGATTGGGTTTGATTACGATTCTCAGAAAGTAGCAATTGCAAAATCATTTGGAGTCGAAGCTGTTAATCCGAGTGAAGGTGCGGACCAAGTAGCTTTTGTGACATCTTATACTAATGGAGTTGGGGCTGATGCGGTAATCATTACAGCATCGAATAAAAGCAACGAGATTATTTCTCAATCGGCTAGAATGTCGAGAAAAAGAGGTAGAATAGTTTTAGTTGGAGTAATTGGTTTGGATATCAGCCGGGCAGATTTTTATGAAAAAGAATTGACTTTTCAGGTTTCTTGTTCATATGGTCCGGGAAGATATGACGAAGTTTATGAACAAAAAGGCCAAGATTATCCACTTCCATTTGTGAGATGGACTGAGAAAAGGAACTTTGAAGCTGTTCTTCAGGCAATTTCCTCAGGGACCATTCAGGTCAATCCATTGATTACAGAAAAGATTGACCTTGAGGATTATCAAAAAATCTATGGTAACATGGGTTCCGGTAAGTCAATTGCTTCTATTTTAGTTTATCCTGAAAAGACAATTGATCCAATTAGAACAATTTCTCTAACAACAAATAAATTTCCGGGTGGAAAAGGAACGATCGGAATCATAGGTGCAGGAAATTTCACATCCGCAATGATCCTTCCTAGTCTAAAAAAGACTCCAGCACGCCTTAAATATATTTCAAGTTCAGGGGGATTATCTGGAACAACTCTAGCTAAGAAATTCGGCATCGCTCAATCCACAACTGACAACCAGACCATTTTTAAAGATAAGGATGTCGATTTGGTAATGATAACTACAAGACACAGTTCACATGCTAGGATGGTCAGAGAAGCTCTAAATTCAAATAAGCATGTATTTGTAGAAAAACCGCTCGCATTGAATAATGAGGAATTGGAGGAAGTTATCCAAGCTTATAAAAATTCAGGATTAACAGTAAGTGTTGGCTTTAATAGGCGATTTGCCCCTCTTGCCATTGAAATGAAAAAGGCTTTGGGTAAAGGAAATACACCAATGAATATCATTGCGACGATGAACGCAGGTTTCATTCCCCAGAATGTCTGGGTTCATGATATGGAGGTAGGCGGAGGTAGGATTATTGGTGAGGCTTGCCACTTTATAGATTTGTGTACCTACATGGCTGGTTCCAAAGTGATTTCTGTATGTATGAATGCGATGGGTACAAACCCTGAGGAGAATACTGACAATGCCACCATTCTCCTAAAGTATGAGAATGGTACAAATGCTGTTATCAATTATTTTTCCAATGGAAGCAAAGCTTATTCTAAGGAAAGACTGGAAATTTACCATCAGGAAAGAACCTTGGTTATGGATAATTGGAGAAAGCTTAAGGGATATGGATTCAAAAATTTCAGTAATGCATCTTCAAGTCAGGATAAAGGCCACCAAAACCAATTTAACTTATTGTTGAAATCCATTTTGGAAGGTGGTGAGGCAATTATTCCCTTTGATGAAATTATTAACACGACTAAAGCAAGTTTTGCAGCAATAGAAAGCTTAAAGTCGGGGATTTGGGTAGATATTAAGTAATTAAAATTGATTTTAATATTTGCCGGTCCGTTAATTAACGGAAAAAATGAAAACCAAAACTTATGAAAATTGATCTAATTGCAGGTGCCAGACCTAATTTTATGAAAATTTCTCCCATAATTGATGCTATCAAAAAAGCACAAAATTTGGGAAAAATAATTGAATTCAGGTTGATTCATACTGGTCAACACTATGATAAAAACATGTCAGGAAATTTTTTTGAACAACTGGGAATACCGGAACCAGATGTCAATTTGGGAGCAGGAGGTGGAAGCCAAGCTGAACAGACTGCCTCAATTATGATTGGGTATGAAAAGCTACTGATGGATGAAAAGTCAGATCTTTGTTTGGTTGTCGGTGATGTGACATCCACCATGGCCTGTGCGATTTCTGCACAAAAGCTAGGTGTCCCAGTTGCCCACGTAGAGGCAGGAATTAGGTCAGGTGACTGGTCTATGCCCGAAGAAATAAACAGAATGGTAACAGATAGTATTACTAATTATTTCTTTACTACTTCAGAAATAGCCAATAATAATCTGAAAAAATCCGGAGTTAAAGAAGACAGTATTTTCTTTGTGGGAAATACTATGATTGATACCCTGCTCAAACATAGATCGCGGTTTAAAAAACCGCGAGTTTGGGATGAAATAAAATTATCTGAAGGTCAGTTTTTCGTAATGACTCTTCACAGGCCTGCCAATGTTGATCAGGAAGAAAAACTGAAAGATTTGATTAATGAAATTGTAGAACATTCAAATGGACTACCATTGATTTTTCCGGTTCACCCGCGAACCAGGAAAATGTTGGAAAACATTGGAATCAGTCATCCAAGACTTCATATGATTGAGCCTTTGGGATACCTGGAGTTCAATTATTTGGTAGAGAGAGCCAAGTGCGTTGTGACAGATTCAGGAGGTATTACCGAAGAAACTTCAGTACTTGGGATTCCTTGTATGACTATTAGAGATAATACTGAAAGACCTGAGACGATTTCTTTTGGTACGAATCAATTGATTGGTACTGATCCAAAATCTATCAAACCGGCAATGGAGAAATTATTTTCAGGTGAATGGAAAAAAGGTGATAGTATTGAAAAATGGGATGGAAAAACATCTGAAAGGATTGTGGAGATTTTATTGAATAAAATTCCTTTGTCTTTTTCAAAGATGCAACAAGAGTAGCCAAAAGATATCCAAAAGGTTTGAAATTTGTAAAAAGTTAATTTTGATAGAGAAAGTTAATTATTTAGGAAGAGTTATTAGGACTATAAGCCATCTGAGACCAATTCAGGTGGCTTATCAGTTTAAGAATAGAGTTATCAAACCAAAAAGACTAAAAGCTTATTCAATATCACATACAGAAATAAGTATTTTATCGTTTTTTGATTTGCCAAAGAAAAATCCTTTATTAATTGTTGATGATAATGTGTTTAAATTTAATTTTTTAAACATTGAGGTAATCTTCAGCAAATCAATAGATTGGGATTTTAAAAAAAACGGAAAATTATGGAATTATAACCTTCAATATGTGGATTTTTTGAAGCAGAATGATTTGTCTGAAGAAATTAAATTTAAGATAATTCGAGATTTATATGGAAGCCTTTGGATCGGAAAATTAAGGTTAGAACCGTATCCTGCATCTTTAAGGATTATGAATGTGATTAGATTTTTATCAAAGGGTCATTCAAACAGTGATATGACTCTAACTATCGAGTTCCTAAAGGCAGAAGTAAATTACTTATCACAAAATCTCGAATATCATCTCTTGGGTAACCACTTATTGGAAAACGGCTTCGCTCTTTTAATGGGAGGGTATTTTTTTAACGAAGAAAAATGGATAAAAAAAGCTGGTTGTTGTGGGTGATCGGATTAGTTTTAATTGA
>CAZLJT010000180.1:0-7477 GCA_964559905.1 uncultured Aquiflexum sp. | reverse complement strand
TTAGGTTCTTCCCCAAAATGAGAAGTCAAATGCCACCACCAATATTTTGTTTGAATTGTTTTCATTTTTACAATACGACAAAGTTAAAAATGCATTCTGTTTAACAAAACATATTTTGAAAAATTATTCTTTAATTGGAAAAATTACCGAAAATCACATCTATTACCCATTTTACTGTAATTTTGAAGAAAAATATCCCTATGAAAAACCTACCCCGATATTTTAAGCGTGTCTTTGATGATTACCAGGTTTTGGTAAAAGTGAATCCAGATGAGCTTACTGGAACAGAATTGATTATTCATCCTGATGGGAGTGTAGAAAAAACAGAAATGGAATTTGACGAGGAAATTTTTGAGGACCTGAAAGTGGATGAGTTTGTGGAAGGGTCGGCCTTGGAGTTTAATCTGTATCTTGGAAAAAGTGTTCAGTGAGCAGAGATCAGTATTCAGTGGGCGGTCAGTGAGCGGTGTTCAGTAGTTTATAGTAGGCCGTGTTCAATGGGCAGGAGCAGTGAGCAGTGTCCAGTGAGCAAGTTTAAACAGCAGGTTAAGGTTTTTTTGAACCGAATTTTTCAGGGTGCTGCAACATAAAATTTAAGAGTTTTCCAATCTCTTGATTCTGTTGAAGAAATTTCTCGTAATCAACGTTAACTAGGTATTGGCAAGCAGATGCAAAATCAAGCCAGACTCCAGTCTCACTGTTTTCCATATCTGCATCACTCAATTTTGATATAAAATGAAGTGGATATTGTCTTTTTCTGTAAGCTTCCGCAATATTAACACAAACAGACCTACTACTTCTTCTTATCTGATCAGTCAGGGAATATCTTTCTTCTTTTGGAAATGATTTTGATAGTTCAAAAATATCCATTGCCAAAACAAAAGCCTTTTTATACGCTAACAAATCCTTGAAATCCATAACAAACCGAGTTTAAAAATTAATGAAAAAACTTTTGGTAATTCACAAACTGAACACTACAAACTGTCTCCTTCAAACTGCTTTTTACACACTGGACCTACATACTACCCACTGTAAACTGAGACTGTAAACTGCGACTGATTACTACCCACTGTAAACTGAGACTGAAAACTACCCACTCCTCGCCCCTTTAAACAGGATATTCTGTATAATTTTGAAAAAATATTGAATGTCTGTTTTAACTGGTGATTTGGCATAGGCCTCAAGGTATTTTAATTCTGAGGCCATAATTTCATCTAAGGTTTTGGGAAGATCCGCATAAAATGGGGGTAAGAGTCCCGGTTTGGTTTGGGTTCTTTTGACTTTCAGTTCTTCTGAATATAACCTGAAATATTGCGCACTCAAAGGCCGGACACCGACCAACTTCAAATCACCTTTTATCCAATTCCAGATCATAGGGATTTCGTCCAACCACACTTTTCTAAGTAATTTCCCAAACGCTGAAACCCTGAAATCATCCTTGAATTTGCCCCCATCAGTCAGGTTGTTGTGTTGGTAAATATAATCCTGCAAATATTCAGAATAGGGATACATTGTTCTCAGTTTGTAGACCTTGAATTCTCTCCCGCCTTCACCTACTCGCCTAAGTTTTACAATTGGCCAGTAAGTAGGATCTGCTTGTTTGATTGGGTCACTGATTTTTTTGGCAACAAAATAATGAATATTGTTGATATCCTGATAATCAACTACCTCGAAACCATAGGCATACAATCTACCTATCAGTTCAACTCGCGACATCAACTTCCCTTTGCCCCCTGTTATAAAATCATATAATTTTTGGGTCATCGGTAGCTTTGGGAAAACCCTGAATAAAAGGGCATCGAATCTGTAAACCAATTGACTCAAAATGTGCGGATACTTTCCAAGGATTCTGTTTTTTCTATTCACATAGGTTTCCAAATTACCAATGAATAACCCCGACCTACCCAATAAGCGGGAAGAAAGTTCAAACAATTCATTAATATCCTCAAATTCATTCAGTTTGGATACTGAAACCAAAGCTAAAAAAGAGTTTTTCTCTATTGTTTTAAAATGATTGATTTTTTCTGTAAAATGAATTTCTGAACCCGGAATCCCTTGGAGATATTTTTTTACAAAAAAATGTGATTCCAATGGAAGAGATTTAGGCAAAAATACATCTTCAATCCCAGAGACCAAACCAGGATATTGGTAATCAGTTGACTTTAAAGTACTTGCGAGATTCATTTAAACTATATAATTCCGGGAACTAATAGGCCTGCTAAGTAAACAATTTTTTCAATGATTTGTGTTGTATTTTTCACTTAGAGATAAAGTTTAGGAATAGTATTGATTTTATTCAAGGCATACTGAAAATCGATACCGATTATTTCCAGATACCATCGTATCGTTTCATACCGTGGTTTATTTTCCTCGATGGATTTTTTTAATGCATCTTCTCTACTAATCATTCCTTCTCTTACCTGATTGCTGCGAAATGTATCCACTTCGGAGAATCCTGCAACAGTAAAATAGATATAATTGTAAAAACCAGCCGTGCCGTCACCGATCCTCCAAGTCGAATCAGTATCAGTTGCCTTTTCCCAATTGTATTCTTTTTGAATCAATTTGTTGATTTCGTTTTCATTCCAAGGGTAATAGTCAAACAACTGAAAATAATCTTTTTTTCGTGCAAGGTATCTGACCGCAAAAGAACCCATGGTATCGAGTAAAGATTGATTGAGATATTTAGGATTGGATAAAAATTCTTTTCCGACATACCCCATCAATTTCAACTGGTTTAACCTTGAAAGGGAATAAATATGTTCTTTTTTAAATTGGGGAGCCAATCCAGCAAAACCAACTTTAAAGTCAGTATTTTCAAGATGGTTGACCCCCCAAATATTCAAGTTGATTCCAGTCTGTTTTTTTAACTTATCTGTATGATAAAAGAAATATTTATCTCCTGCCATAAATAAAGGAATCATCCCCAAAGCTGGCTTTTTTAGCCAAGCTTCAATATTTTTTTTGATATTTTGACGCTTCCAATGAATGTCTGCTGCTACTACAATATTCTCTACACGTAATTTACCACATACCCTTGCTATGTTTCTCCTTGCCAGATCTGTAACCATTCCCCAATCATAAGTAAAGGCAATAGGATTGAGACCTAGCTCTTGCCTCACAACATGTAAGGCAAAGGTACTGTCCCTTCCGCCACTGAATGGCACTATGCAATCCTGTTTGCCATTGGGGCTTTTGTAAGGTGTGACAATAGCCTTTAATCCATCCAACTTTCTGTTTTTACTTTTTGGAATATAACCTTGACAATAATTGCATACACCATTCTCATCAAAATAAATAAAAGGAAAAGTTTCAGGGAGAATACATTTTGAGCATCGCTTTATACTTTGAATTCTTTCAATATTAAACTCCAACAGCTCAAAGAGTTTTTTTTCTTTTTGTCTATTGAAATGAATTTCTGGTTCCAAAACTACTTCTCGGGTATTTTTTGAATTTTGAATTTGGTGAACAACAGTCCTAAAATTCTGTTTGGGATGCTGTTTGAATTCAAAAGGGACAAAATCCAATGTTCCCAAATCCAAATTAATTGTATCGCCAGGATTCAGTTTTTTGATAGGCGTTGTTATCAAAGGTTTTGCAAAGGACTTTTGAATCAAGGTGTTTAGATAAAAAGACTCCGAAGCCACTATAAAAAACCTGTTTGGCTGATGGAGGTAATATAAGGAGCCGTTATTTGTGGCTAGGAGCAGCCTATTCTGATTTGCAAAAAAGGCTATTATGGAATAAGTGCCTTCCAAATTTCCCAAAACCTCTTGGGGAGTTTTTTTCTCTTTAATTAATTCTTCCTGAAGCTTTTTAAGAACTATTTCAGTATCTATTTTAAAATGCCTTGTCCAGTCAGGCCTTTCTTTCCAAAGTTGATCGGCGTTAACAATAATCCCGTTATGAACCAAAATATCATTATCCAATTGAACGGGCTGATTGTTTTCAACCTGCAACTGTGATCCATTGGTCACCAATCGGGCATGGCCAAAAATACCAAAATCCTTTCCAGAATTATTGTATTGGTTTTTTGACTGAGAGATAAGTTGATTGAACTTTTGAGACTTGATTAATTCTCCAATTCGAATATCTCCCTTAATCAGATCCAAAGATTCCGACTGTATAAAAGCCAAACCGGAAGAGTCCTTACCCCGGGACTCACTTGATAAAGCAAGATGCCTGAACAAAGGACTGATTGAAGCCAAAGGTATTCCGGAATCAGATTTGAGAATTAGTCCGAAGATGCCGCACATATTGAATTCAAAAACAATTTTCTATAAGAATCTGAGACACTCACCCAACTGTAATCATTCTTTACTTTTTCGAAGGCTTTTTGGGACAAACTATATCTTAAAGATTTGTTAGAAATTAAAATATTAATCTTTTCACCTAAAGAGTTTGAGTTATCACTTTCAAAAAATAACACCTCATCATGTTTGAAAATTGCTTGATTAGCAGGAATATCACTTACAACCATAGGGACTTTTAAAGATGCAACCTCCAAGAGCATCATTGACATTGCTTCGGTTATCGATGGAAATACAAAAATTTGAGCCCTTGAAATAATCTCAAATAGTTTGTTTTTCTGCTTAATCAATCCCAGAAATTCAACATTTTGACCATCTGCCAAAATCATTATTTCCCTTTTATAGGCGGGGATTTGTTCTAAGTCTCCAATTACCAACAGCTTTTTTTTTGAATTGATTTTCCTTAAAGCTTTAAGTAAAATATGCAATCCTTTTATTTGATAAATTCTTGCAGCAGCAAAACATATATATTCCTCCTTAATAATATTTTCAAAATCTAAAATATCCACCCCGTTTGAAATATAAACCATTTCCTTTTTTTTCCACTTATTTTGAAAATAAGAAAGATCATGTTTAGATGTGAAAACATTGACTGAAGAAAATTTTAAATTCAAAAATTGGGAAGTTTTAAAAAAGTAATTAGCAAATCTTGAAAATTTCGGATCACGATATCCTTTTCTAAATATCCCATGGTAAGTAGTAATTACTTTAAATTTAATCCTTAAAAATGGCGTAATAAAACCACTCTCAGCATGATGGAGATGAACCAAGTCACATTTTTCTATAAACATGACATGAAAAAGACACCTTAAGTAATAAACAAAAGTATTTAATGAAGGATTTAAGTAAGATTTAAAAATCACCTGTTTAATTCCTAAATAGTTCTCTTCTTTTGCAAAAGTAGATATTGCATAAACTGTAAAATCAAAATCATGATTAAGTCTGAAAATCAAACTTTCTCCTACCCTTGCCGCTCCTCCTGAAGAAGGCAATCCTTTAAGACCAATTACAGCAATTCTTTTTTTCAAAACTAAATTAGAGTCCGATCAAATCCCGAAATTGAATACTCATTCTATTTATTGAATAGTTTTGTTCCACCAAAGAATAACCTTTGTTACCCATCTTTGAAGACAAATCAGGATTCTTTGCCAAACTCATTAAATATTTAGAAAGACCTTCAATATCTTTCTTTATAGTAATAAAACCTGAAATACCATGTTTTATTATTATTTCATTGTCCCCAACATTCGTGGCAACTACGGGTAAACCAAAACTCATGGCTTCAAGAATAGAATTTGATACACCTTCTTGAATAGATGTTGAAAGATAAACGTCTGCATTTCTATAAAGAAATGAAACATCTTTCGGTCGAATCAACAACTTAACATTTTGATTCAGGCCAAACTCATCAATAGTTTGCCTGAGAAATTTTTCTAATGAACCATAGCCAGCTATTGTTACACTTATTTTCTTTGATAAGCCCTCACTCTCAAATTTTGTCTTCAAAGATTTAACTACCATTAAAAAAGTGAGATAATCTTTTTCTGGAACAAACCTTCCAACTGTTAAGACCTTAAACTCTTTGTTTGATTGCATTTTAAGCTCATTTTCAATAATCGGAATTTCTATTCCATTCGGAATCACATAAGATTTATGTCTTTTGAACCCTTTTACAAGACATCTAATGTAACCAGCATGATTATTGAAAACTGTGTGAGATAAAAGAAATTGGTGAACTGTTTTTTGAATCTTTAATTTCCATCCTGAAAAATTGTCACTTCTGATCCCACCAATTCTGATTGGCACCTTACAAATTTTCCCAAGAACACCATTAATTAAATTCCCTGTTAATAAAAAAGAAATAATTGCAAAGGGCTTTTCTTTCCTAAATAATTTATATAGATCTATCATTTTACTTAGATGACCACCTGATAGAAAAATAATTTTTATGGAATGATTCTTTGCCAAAGCCTTTAAATCCTCATCAAAACTATCGCCAAAATATACAATAAGGAAGGTCGAATAATATTCACCTAAGGAATGGGTTAAAATAACACTTTGCTTCTCAGCCCCACCCAATAATAATGAATTTGTAATCAAGAAAATCTTTTTCAATAAAGCTTTATTTTGACAGCAAATAATTAAAATCCCAAATCAGTTTAATCCAAAATTTTTAAAAATTTTTGGACATATGTCTCATAACTATATTTGACGTTAAATACCTTGTTAGCTCTTGCAGATTTAGGGTTGTAATTTGGATCCGAAATTATATTCTTTAGTAGAATAGCAAGCGAATTAAAGTTTCCTCTTTCAAAAACATTTCCTCCAAAATCATTCAATACTTCAACAATTCCCGGTGCATCCGAACCTATTATTTCAAGTGGATAATTCATAGCTTCCAATAAGGCCAATGGTTTGCCCTCAAAATCTGAGGTAATAAGGTACACATCTGCTGATTTATAATACAAAGGCACTACTTCTCTTGAAACTTGACCTTCAAATGTGACAAAACTATCTAAAGAAAACGCAGTTACCATTTCTTGAAGCATGCTTCTAAGGATTCCATCTCCTACAAAAACAACCCTTATTTTATTTTCTTCTAAAAACTTTGGTCCCAAAACATTCAAAGATTGTATCACTGTTTGAGGGTTTTTTAAAGGTTTTAACGAACCAACCAAAAGAATAACTTTAGAGTTTGGTCCAATATTCAGCTTTTTTTTACTTTCTTCCTTTGAAAGCATTATTTTTTCAAATGGTATAAGTGGTGGGAAATAAATCACTTCCCTACCCGAATTTTTATTATATACTTCACAAATTGATTCTGAAACCCCAATCAATCTATCACTACGCTTAAAAAGATTGAAATATATTAATTGTATACCCCAAGCAGAAGCATCACCAGTATGAATAATAATTACATATTTAAGATTTTTAAGGATTTTTAATATAGGATATGGTATCCAGTTTATCCAATGAGATTTTGCAAAACTTAAGATAACTTTGGCGCCTTTTGTTTTTTTAAATAACAAGTAGAAAAAAATCCAAAAAGAAAAAAAAACACCGTGTGGCTTTATCGTTGGAAATCTGATAAAGTTAACACCAATAAGATTCTCGGGTTTCCTTTGATGAGCAATAACGGAAATTTTCACATGTTCTTGGAGCCCATG
>CAZLJT010000179.1:0-7488 GCA_964559905.1 uncultured Aquiflexum sp. | reverse complement strand
AAAAATCTAAAAATCCGTATTCTTTCCAATATTGTGAAAGGTGCATTCTTCGGTCTTCCAGCCTTTTCAATACCTCCCAACCTCAAAAGCACTGATATCCATTTTATTGCTGATGCCTTCATGAAGTTCAGCAAGGATTTTCCCTGTTCCCGGTGCCAGGCTGATACCCATCATGGCATGCCCGGATCCGACTAACACATTTTTCCAATTTGGCGCTAAACCTATATATGGCAGACCATCAGGAGAACAAGGCCTCAAACCTTTCCATATCTCCTCTTTTTCGGGAAACTTACTCTGGAAATCAGGGTAGAAACGGTTGATGGATTCGAAGATTCCCCTTACCCGATTGATGTTGATGGATTCGTCTGTGCCTGCTATTTCCATGGTTCCACCAAAACGCACTTTTTTGCCATAAGGACTTACAGCGACTTTCATTTCAGTTAATATAGAGGCCTGTTTGATTTCCGGGTTATTTTCCTGTATAAAACTATAGCCCTTCCCGCCCATCATAGGTAATGAAAATTCAAGCATGTGAGCCAATTCTGAAGACCATGCTCCACCACATAGGATAAATTTTGATCCTTCTATTTTACCTTCAGTAGTAAGTACTGCATTTACTTTTTCTGCATTCTTCTCGAAACCAGCTACGGTAATTTTATTTTTGAAGATGACTCCTTTTTCTTCCAGATGCCTTTTTAGAAAGCTGTATAAAGTTGCAGGAGATAGGTGCGCATCTCCTGGAAATAAGACTGCCCCTTTTGCTTTGACCTCTATAATAGGTTCTAATCGACGGATTTCTTCAATTCCCAAAATTTCTGCTTCCAAACCATGTTTTCTTGCCAAATGGGCGAATTCAATCTCTTCTTTTTCTACCTCAGCAGTCTGATAAAGCATCATTAGCCCTTTTTCCACCAAGCCCAAATTGGAATCCTGATGTTCATCTCTGAATTCCTGATATAGAGCTTTGCTCATCAAACTGAGGTTCTTAAGAAACGGGATACTATTTACCACATGCTTGGCATTGGCAGCCTTGTAGAATAGCCAGGACCATTCAAAAAGTTTGCGGTCAAGTCGCGGATGGATATAAAAAGGGCTTTTGGAAGAGAACATCCAGGAAATCCCCTTGCTGATCATTCCCGGTGCAGCCAAGGGAATAATATGGCTGGGCACTATCATACCGGCATTCCCTGTGGAGCAATTGACTTCCATATCTCCTTTGTCGATGATGATCACTTCCACTCCTGATTTTTGGAGAAAATAAGCTGTGAACAAACCGACGATTCCTCCGCCGATTATTATAGTTGGTTTCATTTTTTCAGGTTCATTAAATTTTTGCAAAGAAACAGGGAAGGAATAAGGATTTGATGCTTTTACCCATATTAGATTTATATTCCTTTTTAATTAATTGGTTTGTGGGAAATTATAGGGTTGGCATTTGGACAATATTTCCTGATTGAACAATTTTTCGTTTTTCAAAATATCAAAAAAATCAGAAAGATATTTTTTTGCTCTTTTAAAGTCGGGCGCACTCAATTGCGCCTCATATTGGTCTACAATTTCCATCATTTGAGGTTCTGCTGTCATGTATTGATTTCTTATATCTTGGATTAATTCAGGATCTCTACATAAACCCCTGTATAATCTTTCCTGAACCGTTTTTATAGGTAGATAATCGTAAGGAATGGCGTAAGGAGCTCCTACAATTCCAGCCATATCAAAATCATAAGGTAATGGAAAATTGATTTTATTTTTATCAACCATCATTTTCACATTATGTTGTCCGGTGTTGGACCAGTCAGTATTTCCTATCATAAAGGCAAAAAAATCCTGTCGGACGGCAGTAGAATCATGGATTGTGCCGGGTATAATAGGTTTTGCATTGGAAATTTTTAGTTGGAACCTTTTCGCAACCTTGTCATCGTCTTCAATAAAAAAAGCCACCATATTGTGGGTTTTACTTTTTTTGTCATTTTGATCTACCAATGTCAGATTCAGCATCCTAGTTTGGAAGTGGTAAGGAGTGATATTTTCATAAAATTTGTAGCACATATATTCTCTTACAATCATCCCGTTAAATGAATTGGCAAGTTGACAGGGCAGCACAAGTTTTAGGCTTTTGTCTTCTTCAAAAAGAGAGTCTTTTGATTTTTTCTTTTTGATTTTAACCCTCAAAGGAGGAAAATAACACATGGATCTTCTCGTATTTCCTCTTGCCCTCAACTCAACCTCTAAAGAATCCCAACTCCCCGCCTCATTTTTATATCTCATTTTAGCTGAAAAAAAAATAGTATCTGATTCTGACTGTCGGAGTTGGCTAAGTGTTGTGACCAATTCCATTTCGAGAGGTTTTTCTGTGCTGAAAAGCGGGGAATTTTGAAATGCAAAGCTTTCAATGCAGAAAATAAAAAAAAGAACAAATATTGAAATTGAATAAAAGGTATGGGTTTTCACGGATTGTGCTGTTAAAGTTTTGGTGCAAATGAGCAGTCAATCTTAACTTGTTCTACATTGAGACAAGATTTGGTCATTAAAGAGCTTATCACTTTTTAAAATGTTGAAAAATTCTTCCAAGAACGCTTTAATATCTTCAATTTCTTTTGGATTGAGTTCAGCTGAAAGATCATCCACTGATTTCATGATTTGGGATTCTTTTTCGATATATTCTGCACGGACTTGTTCAAAATCCTCAGGAGTCCTACAAAATCCCCGATATATCCGTTGACGAACGTTGGATATTGGCAATAAATTACTGGTAATGGCATAATTGGCATTTACCAAACCACTCATGTCAAAGTCATAAGGAATTGGAATATACTCTTTGGTGTCGTTGGTTTGCATCACTTTGATATTATGTTGGGCCATAGTAGACCAATCAGTATTGGCAATCATATATTCAAAAAAATCAACCCTGACCGAGGCTAATGCCTGTTGCCTAAGCGGTACGATCTGCCTATCTTTTGCAATTTTACTATTATGCCTTTTTGCAATCACATCATCATCTTCAATGAAGAATCCTTTAACCTCAAATGTTTTGGGATTTTTGCCACTGATATCAATTAATATCAGGTTTGCCATTCGGGTATTAAAATAATAAGGAATAACATGTTCACTAAGCTTATAGCAAAGATATTCTTTCATCAAAAGATCAAGATCTGCATTACTTGCCTGACACGGGACTACCAACTTGAGGTTAGTATTTCCTTCAAACAAAGTACCATTTGCATCTTTCTTTTTGATTTTGATCCTGATAGGTGGGAAAAAACAATTATTCCTACGGAAATTTCCTCTTGCCCTCAAATTCATCGTCAAAGAATCCCACTCTCCACCAGGAACTTTATAATGAACCATTGAAGGGAAATAAACAGAATCCTGTTTTTCCTTTTTCAGGGCTTTGATTGAATAGCTAAATTTTATTTCCATGGTTTCCTGATTTTCAAAAAGTGCGGAGATATCGTTTTCCTGGGCAACACCTAAACCAAACGATAGGAATAAAATAATAAATGGTAAGGATATTTTGTGTAAAGTTCTCATAAAAAGGCAGTTTATGCTTCAATATCGCTATTTAGAGGGGGAAAAACAAAATATAATTTTTTACTGCCTTTGCACTGAATAAAGACATCAAATTCATTTCAAAAATATTACATTGCACATGAATTAACCAATGGATTTTTAGTCAAAACTGATACCACATTGACCTATATGGTTTTTTCAAAGTAGATAAAAAATACTGTAAATCATCCCTAAATTAAATGCAGCATGACAAAGAATTGCCACAAAGATCGATCCGGATTGTCTTATAAACCAGATGAACAATAAGCTCAGCAAAAACATACCTGCTACCCAAATCAATGTGGGGACCAGAAAGAAATCCCATTTTCCATTAATAAACACCAATCCGAAATGGGAAATATGAGTAAACGCAAAAGCCGAAGCATCGACAATAGTTGCCCGCCAATCGCCAATTGACTTGGCAAAACTTGCGTGGACAATTCCCCTAAAAAACAGCTCCTCGCCGACAGGACTGAATGTCATGCCCACCAAAGCCATAACAGCAAACATAATTCGCTTTTCCAGCGGGTTGATCTCTTCAGGGATTTGATAAGATTTACCGATATAGGTATACCAGTTTTGGTACGAATCTCCATAAAGAGCCTGCCCAATAACATAGAGAAATAGACTTGCAAGCAGCCCCCAAGCAAATGCCCAAAGCAGCCATTTGTAATTGCTTGATTTTGTCAGCCCGATTGCTTTTTGCCCATATCTTCCCAAAAAAACAAAAGGGATAATGGCTGAACCCAGCATAACCAAACCTATTGAACCGTAATTTCCGGATGCATTTGCGTTCAGTACCAAAACAAAGCGAGGGATACAGACCAGGAGTATTAGTCCAAGCCCAAACTTCCAATCAAATCTGAAAAACTTATTCCAAAGAGGTCTCAGTTCAGAATGGTTTGTGGTTTGGGTTGGTTTATGGTTCATAAAATTTTTTCTGATTGTTGTTCAATTCTGCTATTATTAGGAACGGTCAAGTTTAAGAGCAGTTGTGGATTTCAAGGCGATTATCCGTCCGTCAACACAAAAATTTATTAAATGCACAGACCTGGAATTTGCCCCTACACCTGCTATTGTTTTTATTCAATGTTGTATAGTTTTATTGCGCGATATTTTAACTTTGAAGAAAAGCCTAGCTATTCCTTATTATTTTTAAGCCACTCCTTTCGTCTCAAGTCGGGCAAATGTTTAATTGAAAAGTTTTCAAATAATGCATCGAAACCATCACCATCAGGACTGGCAGCCATCATTCCGACCATCACAGGCTTATTGTCCGACAAATATGCCACGTTAGACATCTTATAATTTTTACCATCTAAGGAATAAAAAATTTCAACGGCATCTATTCTTCTAACTGCTTTAATCCAAATTGATTCAGGCGTACCATTTAACTCAACTATACTCCAGCTGCTATGAACGTCTGTAACCACCGTACTGAAATTATATTTTCCGTCAACATACTCTATTCCAGTTTTAATCCAATGCTCCTCGTCTATTCTCAACATTAATCCCATTTGGTCAAATCGAGTTTTATAAGCTCCTGAGATTTTCATTGAAACTTCAAATTCTCCGCCTCATGTAGCGTAATAAAATGGACCATCGTCTACTGTAAATCCATAGTGGGTTTTCCTCCAATAATCAGATTCAGGTGTTACTTTCATCTGTTGATTGCCATTTTTAACACTCCAAGAAGAAGGCTCATTAAACCAATTCATTTTATCCATATTTTTTTCAATTCTTTTATCTGAACGAGTGTTTTTATAAATTCTGACTTACAGTTAAATTTAGTATAATTTTCCTACACAAAATTTTACTAGTTAGCTTAAGAAATTAATAGAGTTTCTTTATGTGGAGAATTAAAAACAACTTATATATACCCCTGATAATTTTCAGGCTTAGCCATCACTATAAGGCTCGCTAAGCCTGATTTCTCAACTTTTTTTATCAGGGTTTATCAAAACTACACTTTTATTATAAATCATCATATGGTTAATATATCTTCTCAAAGCACCTATATTGACTTGGGCGAGTAATTTAGTCGTGTTTCTGCTGCGGTGTCCTAATTATTCTTGGATTTCAGGCATTCTTCCTCAGCAGTCAAAAAAACATTAATGCATTGACTTCAAGCCACTGAAAGAAGCAGCGAAATTTCTGCTAATCAAGCAGAGTTCATGGAAGGATTCCCGGTCTGCTTTGAAAATAACATCGAAGTCTCAGTTTCCATTTTCCAAGACCCTAAAAATAATATTTGTTTGAGCTTTATAGGATTACTATTGGCGATTGGGGCTAGATTCTTGATTCTAAATTCTAATCTCTCGCTTTTTAGCTCTCTTTTCCTGCCCCTCCCTACTATATCACCTGAAATCCATGGACATAAGGATCTTCATCATCCAGAAAAATCGTATTGTATCCCGTAATCACTGCCCATCCTTCAATACTCGGAATGATAGCTGGAAATTTTCCAACTTGGGTTTCTTCTTGTACAATCCCTGTGAATTTGGAACCAATGAAACTCTCATGAATAAAATGCTCACCTTTTTTCAATTTACCTTTTGCATGCCATTGTGCCATCCTGGCAGATGTGCCTGTGCCGCAAGGCGAGCGATCGATGGCTTTGTCCCCATAAAACACGGCATTCCGGGCAGTGCTTGTCGGATCCAAAGTTGTTCCTGTCCATAGCACATGGGACAAGCCCCGGATTTGGGAATGCTCCGGATGGACAAAATCATATTTTTCATTCATTTTCTGCCTCAGGTTTCTGGCCATGGAAATCAACTGTTCTGCTTTATAGTGTTCCAAACCCAGGAAATTTTCCTGTGGATCCACTATGCAATAAAAATTGCCACCATAGGCTACATCTACTGTCAGTTTCCCCAACTCTCCAGTTTCTATTTCTAAACCCTCTGCTGCCAAAAAGCTTTTGACATTGGTGAGTTTGACGGATTTTACCTTTTTGCCTTCCTGCTTGTATTCGACCAAGACCAAGCCTGCCGGAGCTTCCATTCTCAGAAAACCAGGAGTTTTGGGTTGGATCAATCCCTCCTCGATGGCGATGGTAATAGTGCCAATTGTTCCGTGCCCACACATGGGCAGACAACCACTGGTTTCAATAAATAGCACAGCAAAATCATTGTTGGGATCTTGGGGCGGAAAAAGCATAGACCCTGACATCATATCATGCCCTCGGGGCTCAAACATCAAACCTTTCCTGATCCAATCCAGGTGGTCCAAAAAATATTGCCGCTTCTCCAACATATTTTTCCCTTTCAAAAAAGGAACTCCTCCGGATACAAGTCTCACAGGATTGCCACAAGTATGGGCATCAATACATTGGAAAGTGGATTTCATGTTTTTTTAAATGAAATGTAATAGAAATTAGGTGGAAATAAAGTTGAAATAAAATAGAAATAGGGTTGAAATAAAAAGGGTAAGTTACCCCCCCATATTTCCATTTATTTCGCCTTAGGCATATTTCAATCATATTTCGTGAAAAATATTTCTACAATATTTCACGAAGTTATTCTATTTCTTAAATTCCCCATCAACAGTCCTCCAAATCCCCAAAGGATTCTTTTCACTCAATGCATCCGGCAAAAACATATCGGGCATATCCTGGAAGGCAATTGGGCGGGCAAAACGTTTAATAGCATAAACCCCTACAGAGGTGCTTCTGCTGTCGGTGGTGGCCGGATAGGGTCCTCCATGCTGCATCGCAAAACCAACTTCTACTCCGGTCGGCACCCCTTTGTAAAGCATTCTTCCACATTTTTCTTCCAATAAATTGATCAGATAGAGTTTGTTGTTCAGTTCCTCTTCTTCTGCCCAAATGGTAATGGTCAATTGTCCGTGCAGTTTTTTGGCTATTTCCAGGAGTTCATCTTCATTTTCGTAAACCACCATCAAGGCAAATGATCCAAAAACTTCTTCCTGGAATTT
>CAZLJT010000178.1:0-7493 GCA_964559905.1 uncultured Aquiflexum sp. | reverse complement strand
GGGATTCGATATTTCAACTTCCTCGATTTTCATTTGGGTTTTTCTTTTATAAATTCTACCCGTCAGATTATGGGTGTATTCAGTCCTCCCCTGCTTCTTTTTTTATTTCTTCCATGGTCCGCCCTGTTTTTGCGCTTTTGTTTTCCGTATTGACTGGATTTCGACGGGCATCTGCCTTATCGTCATCCATTTTGATCAGGAGCCAATTTCCTTTCATATTTCCTTGATTCATTTGAATCAGGGCATAGCCGCCTTGTAGCTTTTCTCCCTTTAAATAAATTTCTACGGTACCTTCTTCAAAAGATTTTTTGAGCGACATCGGCTTCCCTTTATCATCTTTTTTGATGTTTTTGAATGTTCCCTTGTCCCAAATCATCACTGTTCCTCCTCCGTATTGCCCCTCAGGAATCACTCCTTCGAAGTCCGCATAGTCCATAGGATGGTCTTCGGTAGGAATAGCCAATTTCTTTTCACTTGGATCTGTACTAGGTCCTTTAGGGACAGACCAGGATTTCAGGGTTCCGCCTATTTCAATTCTGAAGTCATAATGAAGTTGGCTGGCATCGTGTTTTTGAATCACGAAAATCGGTTCTTTGCTTTTTCCTTTCCCATTATCTCCCTTTGGTTCCCCGGTTTTTCTGAAATCACGTTTTTCTTTATATTCTTTTTCTTTCATTGGTTAGCTTGCTCTTAATCCGAAATATCCTTTAGATTTTCTTTTGCGAATTCTCCCAAATTACCTCTTTATCAACTCAAATACCTGGATTGATAGAGGGCAGTCACTCAATTTACAATTTTATCTTAAAATTTCCAGTCGCACGTTAGCTACATAGATGAATTTACCCTGAAAAAATTAAATTATTGTTATCAGTTTTGGTCAGATGAATACATGAAAATATGCCTTCATAAATGCAGCTATATGAATTGAAAATGGTATCTGTTTGAGCGTATCAACCTGTCAAAACGAAATCAGGTATTTTCATCATTCAGTTTACAGGTCTTGGAATCCAATTCTACTTGTATGGTATAATGGTGAAAACCGTATTCCTTCAAAGCTTCCAAAGCACTTTGCCGGACTTGATCTATTTGGCAAAATTCAGAAATATTCTCCAGTACTAGATGTGTTGTAAGTACATGATGCTCTCCATCCAAAGACCAAATATGGGTATGATGAATGGACCGCACATGGCTTACTTCCTTGAGTTTTGATCTGATTTCCTCCAAATCGATATTTTCGGGAACTCCCTGTAAAAGCAGATAGATGGTGTCCCATAACCTTCTGCCAACTCCGTACAGAATAAATAATGAAATCGCAATAGAAAGGGCAGGATCAAGAAAATACCAGTCTTTGAACTGAAGGATAATTGAAACGATAAGTACTGCAACCCATCCAAAAACATCCTCAAGCAGATGCCAGCTGATGACCTTTTCATTCAAAGATTTTGCCCCCCTGGTTCGCCAGGCTGCATAACCGTTGGCAGCCACGCCAATAACGGCGATACCCATCATCCATAAGGATTTTACCGGCTCGGGATGCTGAAATCTTTCTACCGCTTCAAAGATGATATAAACAGAACCAAGGATGAGTACAATTGCATTTACCAATGCCCCTAATAATCGAAAGCGCGTATAGCCAAAGCTGAATTTGTTTGTTGCGTCTTCTTTTGAAGCTTTTTCCTCGAGATACCAGGCCAACCCTAAAGAAAGGCTATCGCCTAAATCGTGCAGTGCATCAGAAATAATGGCTATGCTATTGGTAAAAAAGCCGGCAATAATTTCCAATCCGGTAAAACCAATATTTATAAAAAAAGCGATTTTCAGGTTTTTAGTACCACCTGAATGTCCGTGAGAATGGCCCATAGTTTAAATTTAAGGATTTGAAATCCATTCTCTTGCAATTCCTGATTTAGTTTTGTCGAAATACCTGATTCCCGAACTTTAGAATGGTTTCCTGGCATCTGACATCAATTCCTTTCATTTTATACCTTGTCCGAAAGTCAATAAGTTGTTGTCCGGGTCAAGTAAGGAAAATTCTCTTTGGCCCCAAGGTTTTGTCTCCAATTTCCCGTTTGGGTGAATGGGAACTTTGTTGTCCAGCAAGGTCTGATAAAGTTTATCAATGTTGTCTGTTCTGATATAAACCTGTCCGTAGTTTTCTTTTGGGTCAAGGTCTTTGAATTCAAAAAAGTGAATTTGAATGGAGTCCTTATAAACCATTAAATATCCATCATAGTCTTTGTCGCCAAAGGTTTGAAAACCCAATTTGTTCAGGTAATAGTCTTTCGTAACTGTTTTGTCACGCATGGGCAATTTAGGATTGACTGCTGTCAGCATAATTTGTTACGTTTCTTGTTTGTTTCTCACATTGGTAATTTCCATTGAAGTTCTCAATGAGGTTCTAAATTCTTGCTATCAGTCTACCCACAACGATTCTATGCTTACGTTGAAGAATGATAGGATAAAGATTAAAAATAATATTCATTGGTTGAATCCATATAAAAACTGATTTATGACCTGCATATAAAAGGATTAATGAAAGAATTAGAATCGTGAAGAAAGCCAATAGGTGACCAAACTCAGACTGCCTTGTATTATAATCAAACAGGAAAATTCCAGCCTTTGAACCATTAAAATATTTTTTATTGTCATTTTTTCTGTAAAACGTCAATAAAAGAAAATACTTGAAATATTCCACTCCAAGCCATTTATAAATTGATTTAAGCCTTTCAGGATATTTAATTTGATAGTAGGTGTTGGGTAAAAGCTTGCTTGTTGGATATACAAAACCTAGAAATGCAAAAGAACCGGTTATCAATAAATTAAAAGCTACTGCAGACGCAATAATCGCTGTCAATGAAAATGAATTTGAAGAAAGTTTGAAAAAAATGGCCAATAACTTATAAGAGTTATAAGCTAGTATACAAGATAATAAGGTTAAACCTATTTTTTTCAACATTTTGATTTTGTAATTTTATTTCCGAAAAAATGAATTGGCAATCTTCAACTTAAGTAAGTTATACGCTCATTTTGATTTTGTATAAATCAATTCAATTCCATCGTATATAGCTTGTGGTAAAACGGAATGGTGATCTGCATTTTCGTATTGTCTATATGTCATTTTTAATTTCCCGTTCTTTTCCGAGTTTATTTTCTCGACCAGAATACCCATTGGTTCTTTCATCATTTTAATTTCTGCTGTTCCCATTGCAGTAAACATTTTGGATTCTCTTTTACTTACAATGGATGCTTTATCCCGAAATATTTCTGAATCGTTCCACCATACAGAAGGTGCAAGCAATATGTAATTGGAAAACAAATCACTGTGATTTAAATAGGAATAAAAACCCAGCAAGCCGCCTAACGAATGCCCCAATAAACCCCTTGATGCACTGTCCACCTTATAATCGCTTTCTATAGATGGAATGATTTGCTGCTTAAAAAAATGCAGAAATTCTTCTGCCCCACCGGTTGTTGCTTCATCCAATGGCACTTCTCCAAAATTGATTTTAAAATTTAAGTTAAACTTGGAAGGGGTGAAGTCCATATTTCTTTGTCGGTTCCAGGCCCGTTCATCACCAACTGAAGAAATACCAACCAAAATCACATCTTCCATATTATTTGATTTGGTTGTATTGGACAAGCTTAATATTCGGTAGCATCCCGAAACCAAATCTTTCAGCCACCAAGCATCCAAATAGTAAAGAATTTTATATTCTTTTTCTTTCTGGTAATCAAATGGCAAGGTGATTATCAAATTGTAAAGTTGACCATTGTCTCTTTTGATTTCTCTGGTGACCGTGGTCGGTTCTACGCTATCAAATGTATGGTTTTGCGCATGGGACAGGGAAGCTGTGAAAAAGATCGTGAGAATTAGCAGGAAAGAATATTTGTTCATATAATGATAGTTTGATAAATATAATTACTTGATGGGTGTGGCCCAATCCGAATTTCTAACAAAAACTGTGTATTGTACATAAGGTTTGCCTTTATCATTCAATTCGGTTTTTCCTGCAAAAGGAAGTATTTGAATGACCTTATTCAACCTTATTGAATTTGAATAAGGGGCATTTGGAGAATTCATTTTCACTAAAGACTTATGATGATTAGGCGTCATCCTTTTAAAGTCTTTTACGCCCACCACATAAACCAACAGCATATTATCAGCAGATAGTGACATTTTAGTATAAGCTCCATCATCTTGCATAAATGAGGGAAGTTGGTTGCTGGGCCATACCATATAACTGTCCGTAAACATAAAATTGATAGACAATATCTTGTCACTCAACTCCAGATCCGATTTTCTTATTTTTGAGGCTAAAGGATCACGGCCATTTACCCTATACTGAAATACATGTGCCAATCCAAAAAAACCATATAATTTTTGATCCACCAATTTATTCGTAGTATAATGATATTGAAAGTTTTTATACATAATTTCCTCTCTGTCTATTTTATCGGTCACATATTCAAGATTTTTGCGGAGGTGAGATAATATCGCTAAAGTATCTTGGCTATCATTATTTTCTATTAATTCTTCCAATAGGCTCAAAACTGTGTAGTCCTCAGGATTTATTTTTTCAGGTGTCGCAGACATCGCATTTAGATAATCAAAAACCAAGTCCCAATCCTGTGTTGCGTCTATCCCGATGAATTCAAATTTTTCATCTTCCGGTAAACTACTGTAGAACTTTTGAAGGTTAATGTACTTATCTAAATAATCCTGGTTATTTCTGCCTTGAATCACAACCCATTTTTTTAGAATTTTTTGTAAAAGATCCGCATTACCATTTTTCATGAACTCTTTGAGTAGTGTAGCTTGTACAAAATCCAATTCAGCAATGTAATGTCTAACACCATGATTTTCGTATATATAAATAAAGAAATCTACATCAAACTTAGACGGTTCGCTGACCCCATGAACTTCACCAACCAAGATAACTTTACTTTTGCTTATATCATCAGCAATATTTCTGTATGAAAAAGACTCATTAATAGGAATAGTTTCGCTATTTTCTGTCAGATAATCAATATACTCTTTTCCTGTGCTGTACTCCCACAAATGAAAAGCGCCATAAGCAATTGCTGACAATAAACTGATAGCGAGACCTAATTTGAATGCAAACTTGAAAAATTTCTTTATCATATATTTTTTTGATTTAATATTTAGCTAGGAAATAAGTATGTACGCACTGATGTCAGTAATTCTCGCCACGAAACTGAAATGTCGGGTACATCCCTTTCTTCCGGCAGGGGACTTCCTTCCAATAGCTCGCGATTCCAACCTGTTTGAAGTAAAATATTGAGTCACTGGCAAAGAAACGGATAACCATTTCAATTATTAACCTTTGCTTTTCTATTGCCTTTTTGAATGGATAGATTCACCTTTAATCTGTTATATTTTTTTAAACATAACCATTTACCTATAAACAAAAAATACAATCATCAGGGTATCTTCAAGAAAAAACCCCAGCTATCTGACTTCCATCAATTGCGTCCTGCTTTAGCTGTACGGTTCCAAAACAGCCCGATTCTCCAAGGGCTTTAGCCAAAAAAATCATTTTGTCCAAAAACCTTTAAGCCAAAGGTCCTGGTCTTAGCCACTCTGATTTTAAGCTGCTTTTTGATTGTAGAGATGTTCCTGGAATTCTATGAACAGTCTGCTCCACATTTAGGTTTTTTCAAAAAAAACTGTCTCCAATAAATCGAACTATTGATTGCCATGCGTCTGTATAACGAGCATGCATAATAATAATTCCTATAAACAATGCGACGGCTACAATAGTGTATGGAATAGGGTTTACTTTGTTTCTTAAATCATTTAACAAAAGGAGTATGACAAGACTTACACCAAAATATTCAGAGAAAAAAAAGGCATCAAGTTCACCAGACAATCCAAAAATATGAATCAACATTCTGGAAAAAACAGCTCCAGAAATGGTGAACAACGTGCCAATCATGAATCGCTTGTGTTTAAAGGCATCTTTTCTGTGAATAATTGCAAGTGAATAGAAAAGCAAAAAATTTAGTGGAGTAATAAAGTTTAATGATTGAAAAGCGGCGACTTCTTTAAACGGCATTCCACCGACCATCTTGAGATAACTTAGCCTTGTTATCAATATCATAGAAATAAACACTAATGGTGCTGTGATATATGAGATTTTACCAATAAGTCTATGGGTCTTGTATTTGTTTTTGATGATAAGATAGGGTTGAAGAATTAACATCATCACCCATGAAACCATTAGAGCTCCATGTACATGATGCATCCAACTAAATCCATTAAATTGAGGAAAATATTGCAAATAGGTAGGGTGGAAGCCTACTTGCAATAAGATAAATAAAATAACCATAGCTATAAAAAAAGTTTTGGTTGTAAAGTCATATGGTTTAATTATCTGTTTCATTTATTTTAGATTTCTACTAGATGTTTTTTTTGCTGACGCACAACTTGTTTATTTATAACCTAAAGGTTTACTTATTTCCTTCGGAGAAGTCAAATAGATACACCTGAGGTAACTTTTATTTTTTAAATCTACTAAATTCATCCTCCCCAAAAAATACTGTAAACAGGGTATTTTTACTATTTGAGATTTCATTTTATGGAATGATTATTTATATCGGCGTATTGCTGAGGATTTATTTGGCTAATTATTGATGGCGGCCGATTTGAATTAAAAAATGATCCCATAGGGATCAAATATGGGTAGCACCGGGTGAGGAACGCAACCCGGGGGAAATGATCCACAAAACATCTCCGGTTTTTGGCCGAATTCATGTCACTAGTGAATCAGGCTTTCCGCCAAAAACAGGGAAGGATTGAATTCTTTAGGGGATGTTTTCCAATCATTAAGGAAAAAACAAAAAAATCCCGCCTTTGACAAGGCGGGATTCATATCAAACTGATAGGCTGATTATTTTTTAATCAATCGCTTGATCATCAAGATATCCCCAGCTTTCACCTGTACGGTATAGAATCCTGCAGCCAGGCCATCCAGGTTAAAGGTTTGCACAAAGCTTTCTTCCCTATAGGCTTCATTTTCCAGAACCAATCTACCTACTGCATCATAGATGCGGATGATCACTGTACCTCCCTGATCCAGATCCACCATTACGGATGTTTCTTTTTGGGCCGGGTTTGGATAAAGTCGGAATTCGCCTACACTTGGTTCATCTGAAAGCTCCATTTCTTCAAATGAATTTTCCAACTCCTCATCTGTCGGATCAGTGATCTCCCTTCTGATATCTTTACCTTTGCCTTTGGCCTCGTGAATTGTAATAGATCCACCGCCCAGAACAGTCGAAACATCCGAGTTGTCATCAGCGCCCAATCCATTGTCATAGACAATACCTGATGCACCCCAGATTTTGATCCTGAACTGATCCGGATTTGATTCGCCATTATAATTGCCGTCCAGTGCAACCAAGGTGAAATTATATCCCGGAACATCATTGATCGTTCCTTCACCCCTGTAGGTGGCTTTCTTGCCGGAAAT
>CAZLJT010000177.1:0-7535 GCA_964559905.1 uncultured Aquiflexum sp. | reverse complement strand
ATATATACCATGGTAGATTATAGCAGAGGGGTATGGAAATCACCTGCAAATGTTTCCCTGAATTCGGTGGTCAAACCATCAGTTAATATTACCCATGATCAGCAGGAAGATCTAAATGTCAATGCTGTTTCCGGAAAATCCATCAATGCCATCAGGACATTTCCGGGAGTCGGTACATTGGTTTGGGGAGGTAGAACTTTGGACGGCAATAGTTTGGATTGGCGGTATGTCAATATCCGAAGAACAATGATCATGTTGGAGCAATCCATCAAATTGGCTCTCCGGTCTTATGTTTTTGAACCCAATGATGCCAATACCTGGATCACAGTAAAAAGTATGATTGTCAATTTTCTGTTTGAAAAATGGAAGCAGGGTGCCTTGGCAGGTTCTTCACCGGAAGATGCATTTGACGTACAGGTGGGTTTGGGAGCGACTATGACTGGATTGGATGTCTTGGAAGGCAAGATGTTGGTCTCAGTCAAATTGGCGATTGTTAGACCGGCAGAATTTATTGTAGTTACTTTTGATCAGAAGATGCAAAAATCATAACAATCGATGGATTTAAAATTTATCTTTCATTTTAAAATTTATAAAATCAAAAATTATGACAGGAGAAGAAAAAGACAGCAATTGGCCACTACCCAAATTTTACTTTAAAGTAGATTTTGGGAGTGTAAAAAACGTTCTTTTTCAAGAAGTAGTCGGATTGTATGCTACATCACAGGAGATAGCATACAGACATGGCAGTAACCCTGTTTTTTCCACTATAAAGATGCCAGGAATAGTCAAAAATAATATTGTTACTTTGAAAAAAGGAGTTTTTGCCAAAGACAATAAATTCTGGGATTGGTATAACAAAATCAAGATAAATACTGTTGAACTTCAAAACGTTGTCATCAAGTTATGCGAAGAAGAAGGAAACCCAACAATGACATGGACATTGGTAAATGCATGGCCAACTAAAATCAGCTTCACAGATATAGCGTCTGATAATAATGAGATAGCAGTGGAGACTATTGAGATTTCACATGAGGGGCTTAAGATTGCTAATGGTTAACGATAGTTAGTATTTTAATTACCAGCAGTATTTCTAAAATATCACTCGGATTAAATTTATGTTATTATTGAAAAGATTTTGGTTAGGCCTTCTTATGTTTTTCAAGAGAGGTTCATTATTCTTTTTCCTAATTTTTGTTTTTGCGGGTTTTAGACCTGATTCAGAACTCAAGGAAAAATCCATGGAAAATCAATTGGCTTGGTCAAGAACTTTACCGAATCTAGGTACCCTTTCCTCCCCAAGGGCGACAGATTTAAATGGGGACGGGATTTTGGACCTCGTGGTCGGTATGGGTCGCATTGAATTTCAGGCTTCAGACACGGCCATTGTAGCCCTTGATGGTAAATCCGGAGACACAATTTGGAAAAGGCCTGCAATAGATCAGATTTATGGTTCTGCGACTTTGTTGGATATCAATAAGGACGGAGTGGAAGATGTGCTGATTGGCGGAAGGTCCGCAATACTACAGGCGATTGACGGAAGAGGTGGAAAGCTGATTTGGGATTTTGTGGCAACCAATCAATTGAAAAACCTGGTGCAGAAGAAATATTTCAATTTTTATAATCCTCAATTGATACCTGACATCACCGGAGATGGGCTTCCTGACATTATTGTTTCCAATGGGGGGAATGTGCTGAAAGCCCCATATGATCCCGATAGGCCTGCAGGAAGGATTATAGTAATTGATTCTTCAAGCGGAAAAATCATCATTGAAGCTGAAACGCCGGATAAAAAAGAAACTTATCATTCTGTTACTATGTCTAATCATGTTCAGATTGATGAAATTGAAGTCGTATTTGGAACCGGTGGTGAAACTATAGGAGGGAAGCTATATGTGGTGGGTCTAAAAGATATCCTGAACGGAGAAATAAAAAAGGCCAAGGTACTTGCTAAAAATGATGATAAGGGTTTTGTAGCTCCTGCTGTTTGGGCGGATTTGAATAAAGATGGAATTGAAGACATTATTGCCAGCGCTGTTGACGGAAAGGTTTTTGCCTTCGATGGCCTCACAAAAAAAATGATTTGGGAAGTAGGTATACCCGATACTGAGATTTACAGTTCTCCGGCAGTAGGTTTTTTCACTAAAGATCAAACCCTCGATGTTTTTGTCAATGCCAATATTGGTATTTGGCCTCTATTTACAGATTGTTCCAATGTGATGATCGATGGTGAAAGCGGGAAAGTAAAGTACAAGCAGAATTTTGGGAGTTTTCAGTCCACTTCGCCTTTGGCTTTGGATATTAATGGTGACGGTGTGGATGAAATCATCATCTGCGAAAATAAAAGTGGGACAGATCGGGCAGGTAAGAAATTGTTCTTTAACACCATTGCTGTGATTGATTTTGCAAAAAAGGGAAGGAAGACCACCCTCTTGCCAATGCTTGCAGGCCACAATACTTCATCGACTCCATGGATGGGAGATTTGGATAAGGATAATATGCTGGATATTGTATTTTGCCACAGCAACAATATGCATCATACCTATGCTTTTGATGGCCTGCAGATCAATTTATTGAAAACTGAAATCCCAATAACCAAACCATTAAAATGGGGGGCATATATGGGAAGTGGTTATAATGGCAGGTATTGATTTTTTGATAACTCAAAATTCTTACTCTGACAATTTAAATCTTTCTGATCCTTATTTTTTCTCGAGTAATGGTAATAAAAAAATGTCCTTTGTTCCTGTAGTTGGATTCAAGGGTTTTGATGATGTTGTTTTTTATTTGTTCAATATCTTTTTTATCATATCTCAAAAAAATCACTGAACAATCCCTTATATCATAAGAGAATATCAACTCTCCAAAGTCTTTGTCCTCTGTAATAATAAAACCGTTTTTTGATTTGGCGGTTTCGATAACCCTTCGGTCACTGATTCCTTGGTGGTGTTCTCTAATGGAATAAACGTCATAGCCAGTATTCAAAATGTGGTCAATCAATTCCTGACCGACGTTTTCATCGGCAATGATCATGCAGTTTCGAGGGATTCTTCATTAGCAATTATATCAGCAGCATATTCAAGTGCAGCAAGAATCTGCTCTTTAGTAAGATTAGGATAACTCTTTAAAAGGTCTTTCACCGTAAAACCTCCTGCAAGCTTTCTCATCAGTAGTTCCACTGTTATTCGTGTTCCTTTAATTATAGGCTTTCCTAACATTATGTCCGGGTTTCTTTCAATATATTGCTTGTATTCCATCTTTATCATTTAATAATTGTTATACTCATGAACTCATGAGATATTTACTATTCTTAATTGAAACATCACATTGATTCAGGAATGTTCCATTCTCAAAAGGATGATTGGTAATAACTTAAAGTAACCTAAAAGTACAAAATCATCATAACAGTAACAATACTAAATACTATTGAGGAAGACTTTTAACGGTTTTATATTTGGATATCTGTTTTAAAAAGGCACAGATTTTTTTGGGGGAGTTGACTTTATTGATCTCAAATAAAACACCTTCTTACCAAATTTTAAAAGATCCAATTAGAAGGTTAAAAAAAAGCCGTTCATCACTGAACAGCTTGTGGGCCCACCTGGAATCGAACCAGGCACCTACTGCCCCGAAAGCTTTCGGGGGAGTCAGATACTACAGAATTTGACTAGTAGTTTCTCTCCAATTTCAGGATGTTTCTTTAGGTTAGGGATATAAGCTTTCGGTTTTTGTCTCATATGCTTTGATGATTAATGTTATAAAAAAAGCCGCTTAGATTACTAAGCGGCTTGTGGGCCCACCTGGAATCGAACCAGGCACCTACTGATTATGAGTCAGTTGCTCTAACCGAATGAGCTATAGGCCCTCTTTATAAAGGCGATTTTAATTCTTCAGCCTTGCTTTTGGGACTGCAATGTTACATATTTGGTTTTAATTTTACAACCTGTTTGCAAATGAAAAAATTGGAGAATATTGATTTTTTGATCTTCGATCTGGGAAATGTCATCTTAGATATTGACTATGATTTCAGTATCAATGAGTTGAAAAAAATACTGCCCGAGGAGAAACACCATCTCACTTCAAAGTTTTTCCCTTCTACCTTCCACAAAGATTATGAAAAGGGTATGATCAGTTCCGACCAATTTAGAAATGCAGTCAGAGAACTGTATCAGGTGGACCTTTCAAATGATCAGATTGATGATGTTTGGAATAGTTTGTTGAGGGATGTACCCCAAGAAAGAATTGACCTTATCGGCAGGCTCAACCGTGATTTTGGAACTGCAGTTCTGAGCAATACCAATGAAATCCACATCTTGAAATTCAATGAAATGCTCAAAGATCAAACTTCTGTTGATGGCCTTTCAGGATTATTTGATAGGGTATTTCTAAGCCATGAAATGGGCTTGGCAAAGCCTGATGAAGCGATTTACGAAGCAGTAATCAATGAAATTCAGGTAGAACCCAAGAGAGTATTATTTTTTGATGACCTTTTGGCGAACCTTGAAGGTGCCAAAAGAGTTGGATTACAAACTTATCACATTACGCACCCAAAAGCGCTGATTCAATTCTTTGCGGATGTACACTAAAAAAGAATACCTAATTCACGGTTCATTATTTCTGGCTACCATAATTACAGCAACTTTGGCAGGAGGAGAGTGGCTGTACGGTAAGTCCCTAATTGCAGTGGGTGAAAATGCATTGACTCTGGAATACTTTCTTAAATCGCTTCATTTTTCCATTCCATTTATAGGGATTCTGCTTATCCATGAATTGGGGCATCTGTTTACCTCTATTCACCATAAGGTAAAATCCTCACTACCATACTTTATCCCCGGATGGCTTGTAATTTCTCCTTCTTTGGGAACATTTGGTGCCATTATCAGGATGAAAAGTTTCGTCAATAGTCGGAAGAAATATTTTGACATCGGTGTGGCAGGACCATTGGCAGGTTTCATTATTGCCCTTTTTGTTTTGGGCTATGGATTTACCCACTTGCCCGATGCTGACTATATCTATCAGATTCATCCGGAATATTTGGATCCTGATTTTAAAGGTCATTCGGAGGAAGAAGGTTATCTCAATCTTGAAATGGGATATAATTTACTTTTTTATGGCATGGAAAAATTATTGGCTGACCCAGAGAAAATGCCCAATATGTCTGAGATCATCCATTATCCATACTTATTTGCAGGATACCTGGCCTTGTTCTTTACAGCTTTGAATTTATTGCCTATTGGACAATTGGATGGAGGTCATGTGGTCTTTGGATTATTTCCAAAAAGGCACAAAGAGATTTCTCTTATTTTCTATACTGCCTTCGTCTTTTATGCAGGCTTGGGCATACTCAACCCATTTGATGATTTGAATTCTTTGATTATCAGTATACCGCTTTATCTTGGTTTTTTATACATCTGCTATCGTAAGACAAGCTTGGAAAATCAGACCAAATGGACAATTATTTTACTGATAGTTGCTACTCAATATACTTTGGTTTATATATTCCCCGGTCTTCAGGGCTATAGCGGTTGGCTCTTATTTGCTTTTTTGTTGGGTAGAGTAATGGGTTTAGAACATCCGGAGGTCAATGGTTTTAAGGAATTAAACAGCAATAGACAGATTCTCGGCTGGATTGCCATTCTCATTTTTGTTCTCTGCTTTACCCCACAGCCTTTTCAGATCAGTTGATCTTAAAAAATCACCCCCGACCCAATACTTTCCTCTCCATCATACCAAGCCACAAACTGTCCTGAGGCAACTCCCCTTTGGGCTTGATCAAAAAGAATATAGAGGCCTTTTTCTTTCATGATCAAAGTTGCCCAAGTCAAAGGCTGTCTGTATCTGATTCTAGACTGGTATCTGGCAGATTCACCGACTTTCAGTTTAAGATCTTCCCTGATCCAATGGATATCCTTTGTTGGCACAAAGAGACCATCCCTGTTTAATCCCGGATGATCTTCTCCTAAGCCAGTGTAAATGACATTCTCTTTGGTATCGGTCGCTATCACAAACAAAGGCTTGCCTGTGCCTCCGACCTGAAGACCTTTTCTCTGACCCACTGTAAAATAATGGGCACCGTTATGCTCACCGATTTTTTTGCCTTGATCAGCTGTATATTTGATTGGTAGGCACAGGTTGTCCAATGATTCCAAATCTAATTTTTCAGCAGTAAAACCTGCCGAGATTCTTTTGAAATCATAAATGGGGAGATCTTCCGGAACTACCACAATTGCTCCTTTTTTGGGTTGGAGTTGTTGCTGTAGGAAGTCAGGGAGCCTGACTTTTCCAATAAAACATAGTCCTTGACTGTCTTTTTTATCGGCAGTAATCAGGTCTTGCTCTTTGGCGATTTTCCTAACCTCTGATTTTTGAAGATGACCTATTGGAAATAACGCTTTGGCCAATTGTTCCTGATCCAATTGGCATAAGAAATAGCTTTGGTCTTTATTGGGATCGGCACCTGCCAAAAGTCTGTAAACTATTTTGCCATCAACTTCGAGTTCATCTTTTTGACAATAGTGACCTGTAGCGACGTAGTCTGCTTTGAGTTTTTGGGCAGCTTTTAGAAAAATATCGAATTTGATTTCTCTGTTGCATAAAATATCAGGATTGGGTGTCCTCCCCGCCTCGTATTCCGAAAACATATAATCGACGATCCTCTCCTTGTATTCTTCACTGAGATCGATAGCATGAAAGGGAATTCCAAGTTTTTCTGCAACCAACATTGCGTCGGTACTATCTTCCATCCAAGGGCATTCATTGGAAATTGTGACTGATTCATCGTGCCAGTTTTTCATAAACATGCCGATGACTTCGTAGCCTTGTTCTTTGAGGAGATAAGCAGCCACCGAGGAATCTACGCCGCCTGATAGTCCTACGACTACCCTTTTATTTTTTTTCATGGTTTTGAAATTGTTCATGGATTCAAGGTCCATGAGGTTTCACATATTGGTCAGAACAAACTATACTGGTGAATTGGTTCTCAAAAGTAAAAAATCAGGGCTTGTTTCTCACATAAATCAATTTAAACCTTCCTTTTTGGTTTTCCCGCTGTTCTATTTCAAAAGCATTGATAGATTTGATCAATGGGGTGAGTTTTTGGAATCCGTAATTTCTTGCATCAAAGTTGGGTTGTTTTTTCTGCAGCAGATTTCCCACATCACCCAAAAATGCCCATCCATCGTCATCGGCCAAGTCAGAAATGGTGGAAGCAATTAACCTGATCAATTTAGGGTTGATTTTGTCCACTTGGGGAGTGGTGATGCTTTTGTTGCTTTGGTCTGTAGGTTCTTCATTTTGCTTTTGAAGAATTTCAAGATAAATGAATTTGTCACAGGCCACTATAAAAGGATCAGGGGTCTTCTTTTCTCCCATCCCTATTACCATCATCCCTGCCTCCCGCAGTCTGGTGGCCAATTTTGTAAAGTCACTGTCTGAAGACACAATGCAGAAACCATTGACCCTTTCTGAATAAAGAATATCCATAGCATCAATGATCATGGCCGAATCAGTGGCATTCTTTCCCGAGGTGTAGCCATATT
>CAZLJT010000176.1:0-7562 GCA_964559905.1 uncultured Aquiflexum sp. | reverse complement strand
CCCTTTGAACAGATTAAGAAATCAATTGTGTTAGTCTCTTTCAAATAAATAAAATGGATGCTAAAGTACTCATAGAATCATTTGCAGAGTTTGCAAAATCTAAAAATGTAGATCGCCCAACAATGATCCGCATACTGGAAGATGTATTTAGAGCGATGATTCGCAAAAAATACGAAACTGATGAAAATTTTGATGTGACCATCAATGCGGATAAAGGAGACCTTGAAATTTTAAGGGTCAGAGAGATTGTGGATGACAATTCAGAGGATATCTGGGACTTTGACAAAATAAGCTTGACAGATGCACGGAAAATCGAGCCTGATTTTGAAGTAGGCGAAGAGGTTTACGAAAAAATTGAGTTGGAGGACTTTGGCAGAAGAGCGGTAATGATGGCAAGGCAGACTTTGATTCAAAAAATCAAAGATTTGGAAAAAGACCTTTTGTTCAATCAATATGAAGAATTGGTCGGTGAAATTATTTCAGCCGAAGTTTATCAGATTTTGGGAAGAGAAGTCCTTTTGATTGATGGAGAAGGAAATGAACTGATTCTCCCAAAAGGAGAACAAATCCCGAAGGACCGGTTTAGAAAGGGTGATTCAGTAAGGGCTATTGTCCATAAAGTGGAAATGGTAAACGGTAATCCCAAAATAATTCTATCCAGAACCTCGCCCATATTTTTGGAAAGATTGTTCGAAAATGAGGTTCCGGAAGTATTTGACGGTTTGATCACCATCAAAAAGATTGTAAGAGAACCTGGCGAAAGGGCCAAGGTAGCAGTAGAATCCTATGATGACAGGATTGATCCCGTCGGAGCATGCGTAGGTATGAAAGGTAGCCGTATTCACGCCATTGTGCGTGAGCTGCAAAATGAGAATATAGATGTAATCAATTATACAGAAAATCTGGATCTTTATGTTTCCAGAGCTCTCAGTCCGGCAAAAGTATCTTCCATTCAGGTTGATAAAGAGCGCAAAAGAATTTCAGTATTCCTGAAACCGGATCAGGTTTCGATGGCTATTGGAAAAGGTGGATTCAATATCCGCCTTGCTTCAAGACTATTGGGATATGAAATTGATGTGTTCAGAGAACTTAGTGATTACGAAGATGAAGAAGATGTCGATTTGGAAGAATTTGGAGACGAGATCGAAAGCTGGGTGATTGATGAATTGAAAAAAACAGGATTGGACACTGCTAAAAGTGTATTGACGCTTACCAAAGAGGACCTTTTGAGAAGAACCGAATTGGAAGAAGAGACGATCGATGAAGTGTTCAAAATATTAAAACAGGAATTTGAACAGTAAATAAGGGCCGATTAACCCAATAATTGGCCTATATTTGCGAAAAATAAAGAAAGAGTTTTTAACGTATGTCAGAAGAAAAAACGATGCGACTTGGCCAAGCAGCCAGAAAACTCAACGTAGGAATTGCTACGATTGTGGAATCTATGGCTAAAAAAGGCTTTGAAGTGGAAAATAATCCCAACTCCAAAATCAACATGGATCAATTTGACATGTTGGCCAAAGAGTTTAAATCCTCTGCCCAGGACAAGGAGGAAGCTTCGCACCTTTCTATTGGAAAACGTCATCATGAGACATTTACAATAGAAGCAGAATCAGAAGCTAAGGAGGAAAAGAAACCTGAGCAAGTAACAGAACCAAAAAAGGAAGAGTCTGAAAAGATTTCTCCGGAAGTTGCTAAGATAAAGGAAAAAGAAGTCGAAGCGGAAAAAATGCCTTTTGATGCTCCTAAATTACAAGGAATCAAAGTTTTGGGCAAGATTGACCTGAATGCAAAAACAGAATCTCCCAAAAAAGAAGAGGTAAAAGCTCCCGAACCAATTGTTGCTCCCAAAAAAGAAGAAGAGGTTAAAAAAGAGGAGGTAAAACCGGAAATTAAGGCTGAGAAGCCTCAATCTGACGACAAAGCGCAAAAACCTGTTGAAGAGAAACCAAAACCGGCAACCGCTCCAAAAGCTGAAGAAAAACCGAAAGAAGTAATTCCTCCAGCTCCTCAAAAACCAGTAGTAGTAGAATTACAGGAGAAAAAAACTCCTCCAACCCCTCCAACTCCGGAAAACAAAGTGATTGCTGCAAAGGCAGACGCTTTGAAAGGCCTTACTGTTTTAGGAAAAATAGAACTTCCGGAAGATAAATCCAAAAAGAAAGGTAAACCGGTTGCCTCGTCAGACGAAAAGGGTAAAGACAAAAAGAAAAGGCTTCGAAAAAGAATTGATAAAAAACCGGGAACTCCAGGAACAGGACAAGGAAGATCGCCTGAATCAGGAGCCGGAAATAAACCAAAATTTCCTGGACAGGGCAGTGGAGCTCCATCTCAAGGAAACCAAAGAGATAGAAAATCTGTCGGTGCACCGGGAAGATCTAGACCAGGACAACAGCAGAATGTGGGCCGAATCCAAAAAGCGGAACCCACTCAAAAAGAAATACAGGACCAGATCAAACAAACTCTTGCAAGATTGCAGGGTGGAGGAAAATCCGGTGGCGGAAAATCCAAAAGAAGAGACAAAAGAACAGAAAGAAACAGAGAGGAAGTTGAAGGGGTAGAAGATACTAAAATATTAAGGGTAACCGAATTTATTTCCGCCAACGATCTCGCCTCATTGATGGATATTTCTGTAAACCAGGTGATATCCACTTGTATGTCTTTGGGTATGTTTGTTTCTATCAATCAGAGATTGGATGCAGAAGCCATTACTATTATTGCAGACGAATTTGGATACGAAGTTGAATTTACAAAGCCGGATGAAGAAACTGAAACCGTTGAAGCAGTTGATTCTCCTGAAGAATTACTTGACCGAGCACCAATAGTTACGATCATGGGTCACGTTGATCATGGTAAAACTTCTCTCCTTGATTACATTAGGCGAGCTAAAGTAACTGCAGATGAAGCAGGAGGCATCACACAGCACATTGGCGCCTATGATGTGACGACTAAAGACGGTGATAAAATTGCTTTTTTAGATACACCTGGACACGAAGCATTTACTGCGATGAGGGCAAGAGGAGCCAAAATTACAGATGTTGCTATCATCGTGATCGCTGCTGATGATAATATCATGCCTCAGACTAAGGAAGCTATCAACCATGCCCAGGTAGCAGGTGTTCCTATGATATTTGCTATCAATAAAATAGATAAACCAAACGCCAATCCGAATAAAATCAAAGAAGAACTAGCCAATATGAATTTATTGGTAGAGGAATGGGGCGGAAAATACCAGTCTCAGGATATTTCCGCAAAGACAGGTGTTGGTATCGATGAGCTCCTGGAAAAAGTGTTGCTTGAGGCAGAAATTCTTGAATTGAAGGCCAATCCAAATAAGAATGCAGTGGGCACAGTAGTCGAAGCTTCTTTGGACAAAGGTCGGGGTTATGTAGCCACAGTAATGGTTCAGGCTGGAACATTAGGTGTAGGAGATATCATGCTTGCAGGGCCCCATTATGGCCGTGTCAAGGCTATGTTTGACCATAAAGGTAAAAAACTGGATAAAGCAGGTCCTTCCACACCGGTACAGGTTTTAGGATTGGCAGGAGCACCCCAAGCAGGTGATACTTTCAAAGTATATGATTCAGAAAGAGAAGCCAGAGAAATTGCCAATTCCAGAGAACAAATTCTCCGTGAACAAAGCATGCGAACTAAAAAGCATATCACTTTGGATGAAATCGGAAGAAGATTGGCTATAGGAAGTTTCAAAGAACTCAACATCATTATTAAAGGTGATGTGGATGGTTCTGTAGAGGCACTTTCAGATTCTTTACTCAAACTTTCTAAAGAAGAAGTTTCCGTCAACATCATCCATCAGGGTGTAGGACAAATATCTGAATCCGATGTCCTGTTGGCATCTGCTTCAGATGCCATTATCCTGGGCTTTAATGTCAGGCCTTCTACCAATGCCAAGAAACTGGCTGAGCAGGAAGAAATTGAAATCAGACATTATTCCATTATTTATGATGCCATCAATCAAATCAAAGATGCCATTGAAGGAATGTTGGAACCTGAGTTCGAGGAAATCATCACCGGTAATATTCAGGTACGTGAGGTATTCAAAATCTCCAAAATAGGAACTGTTGCAGGATGTTATGTAACGGATGGATATATCACTAGAAAAAACAAAATTCGTGTAGTCAGAGATGGTATAGTAATCCACGATGGAGAAATTGACCAGTTAAAACGATTCAAAGATGATGTTTCTGAAGTTAAAGCCGGTTACGAATGTGGTATTTCTATTAAGAAATTCAATGATATAATGGTAGATGATACCATTGAAGGATATCATATGCAGGAGATAAAACGCAAAAAATAAACATTAAAAGGGACGGCCAAAACCGTTCCTTTTTTTTTAATTATGAAAGAGGTTCTTTCCCTTTTTTTCCAAATCCTATTCACCATTTCAATTTTCTGTCTGATTATCGGATTGATTCGCCCGGTATTGGTCCTTTGGTTTATGGACAGGTTCAATAGATGGAAGGTAATAAAAGTATACGGGGTATTGGCAATGTTTTGGTTGCTATTAATTTACATTTTGAATCTGTTTTAGTTTTTAGGATTTTTTGAATTTTTTAAAAAAATACCTGACATTTATCATGCTTTTAAATTATTTATGTAATTTTCAAACTAAAATCAATTTCAATTGAGAAAGATTGTAGCCATATTTCTCCTTTTTTGCTTTGCATTATACCATTTTGGGTACTATGTAGCATATTTTTCATTTGGACTACAAATTGAAAATAGTTGGTCTGAAAAAATTTTCAGTGCCTCTCAGGAAGGTTTTGATGAAAGAATCATGGAAATTCCACTTTCTATCCCATACATGGCTGATGAAGAGGAGTTCAGGGCTACCAACACAAGCTTTCAGAAGGATGGACAATATTATCGGGTTATCAAACAAAGATACTTCAACGACACCCTACAGGTGGTTTATGTACCGGATAGTGCCAAAAAGAACTTGGAAAGCACAATTAAACAATGGGTAAGTTCCTTGGTGCAAGACGAATTGCCGGATTCTGGCAGCAATACTTTATTAGGCAAAATCTTTGTAAAAGATTATACTCAACCCTCCAATGAATTTGATTTCGCTTTTAATATAATCAATGACAAACATTACAATGGGTTTGTTTTTTTAACTTATCACAATCAGGATATCAACCTTTCCACTCCACCTCCCGAATTAGTTTGATTTTTCAGCCGGTTTTCTTTGGATATTTTCTTTTCAGAACGTAACCTCAACTGTACAGATTTTACTGAGATAAATCCGATGTTTTCAATGGGTTTGTTGCATTACATTTATACCAGATATCTGTGCTTTTGAGATATTTACAAAAAAGGAATTTTTATTTCAAATGAATTTCTGTCATGCCCATCGATCCAAATCAATTGATGGGTAGGACAGAAATTCGGACCGGACTGCTTTTATCAGTTTTCAAACATCAACTAATTCTTAAAAATTATGAAAAAACTACTACCAATAATCTTGGGATTGATGGTATATGGGGCTACCCTAAATCATGCCCATGGACAGACTCCTTGGGATGAAATAATGATGGGAAGGGGCGAAATTTGTGCGGCTTTGGTTTATGAGCATTCTTCGTGGAATCAATATTGGGAAGGAAGTTATTTAAGGGAAAATGCCAATATCGGCACATTTACAAGACAAATGGGAATGCCTATGGTTGCTTTGGGCCTAACAGATAAAATCAACCTTATTACAAGTGTCCCCTATATGAACACAAAAGCTTCGGGAGGTACACAAGTAGGCCAAACAGGATTTCAAGACCTAAGTGTTTCCGTAAAAATAGATTGGTTACAAAAACAACTTGGAAATGGCAGGCTTCAATTCCTTACCAATACCCATTTCAGCATACCTGTGGGAAATTACCTATCCGATTATATGCCTTTTAGCATTGGCTTAGGGGCACCTGAACTTGGCATGAGAGGGATTGGTGCATACAAAATGGACAATGGATTGGTTTTTAGAGCAGGTTTGGCTTATCTATGGAGAGGACAGACCGAAATTGAAAGGGACTTCTATTATGAAGATGGGGCTGTATATTCCACTTACATGAACGTACCCCATTCCCTGAATTTTCATGGAGCGATTGGATATTGGGCTTTTGACAATAGACTGAGACTAGAAGCAACCTATATGAGTCTAAATTCTTTATCAGGTGATGATATTCGTTCCTACAACAGACCCCAACCTACCAATAAAATGGAAGTCAGTCAAATTGGCGCCTGGGTTCAATATTATATCAATACTGACAGGGGCCTAGGTGCTCTGGCTTATTTCAACCAAACTGTTAGTGGCAGAAATATGGGAAAAGCCACGACAATCGGTATTGGTCTTACTTATCAATTAAAAGTATATTAAATCTTACTGAAAATGAGAAATTTGTTTATATCCTATTTGGTACTAATCTTCCTTTTCCTCACTACAAGTGCCTGTCTGGAGGAAACACCACGCTATATGAATTTTGATGAATACGAATTTGAGAGCATGGATGAAACCGGTGGAAATTGGAAAACCATCCTTGTAGGCGACCCGGCGCAAATCAATATTCCCCAACCTGAGCCCATCAATTCAACCGATTATCAGGCTGAACTTAATGACCTAAAGTTACAAATGGAAATGTTGACGCCTACTCAAAAGCAAGCTGTAAGCTATTGGTCAAGTAATCCTATCTTGAGGTGGAATGAGATAGCCCTTGAAATGGCTGCAAAATACAACCTAATACCAGGACCTAACGCTGATGGCACCTATACTTTGCCAAGCCCTGCCAACCCAATGGGGCCGCCACCATTTCCGTTTGCCCATCCTCCTTATACCAGTAGAATGTTGGCATACTTAAGTGTGGCCCAATTTGATGCCTTAGTTGTTGCTTGGTATTACAAATTCCAATACAACCGTCCAAATCCATCTCAAGTGGACGAAAGAATTAAACCAGCCTATTTGCTAAGCACCTTACCATCCTATCCTTCTGATGGAGCAACAGTTGCCAAAGTATCCAAAGAGATTCTGTCTGTAATGTTCCCCTTGGAAATATCATTTCTTGACAAAAAATACAGAGAACACATCGCAAGCCTCGTTCATGCTGGTATCAATACCCAAAGCGATGTTGAGGCAGGTATTGAAATTGGTTCAGAAGTTGTCAAGTTGGCCATGCAGCGTGCTTCGGCAGATGGCATGTCTAAAGCCCAAACTCCAAAATCAGTGTCAGATTCTATTGCAAATGCTGCCTTTGAAAAGTTTGGATGGAAATGGCAAAATACCGAAGTACCCCAAAGACCGGTTGGATTGACTCCTCTCTTTGGTCAGGTAAAAATGTGGCATGTACCTACAGTGGAAGAAGTAAGGTCCATCCCTCCCCCAGCTCCCGGTTCACCACAATTCGAAACCGACGTTGCTGAACTGAAGAAGTTTGCTGCTCATATGACACTGAATCAAAGAAGAATTGCCAATTGGTGGGAGGATGGAATAGGTTCTTATACCCCACCTGGTCACTGGAACAAATTCGCAAAAGAATATACCGTGAAATACAAACTCAACCCCT
>CAZLJT010000175.1:0-7569 GCA_964559905.1 uncultured Aquiflexum sp. | reverse complement strand
TATCTCTGAAAATATCCGCTACCAAATCCGTCAGCCTTACAGATTTGGCTATCACTTTCCTGTTATCTACAAATTCGATCAAATCAGGTTTTTGGATAATAATGGAGGGAATATGGACACTGGCTACATCTACTTGGGAATTTACAATCCGGTTATACTGATATCTGCCATACCTGGGAAGGAATTCCACATCTGTCAGTTTTATCTCATCTTTTGTTAAAGAAACCAATCCTATTTTCAGTTTATTGAGACTGTCTGCCAAGAGGATTTCATAATTTGGAAATGAAATTCCAAAGTCTTTTTTAAAAAATATATTCTTATCGATGGACTCCATATCCAACAGATCAAATTCCAGTTCCTGAATCCCAAAATTCAACGATTTGAATTCGAAAGGTTCTCTTACAGCTTTTTTATCAAAAATGGCCAAATTTCCTTCCATCATTTCAAAATCATCTATTCTCAGGCTTTCCAGAAAATTTTTCTCAGTGGATTTCTTCGCTTTGTTGTCTTTTTGGAGTTTTTCCTCATCAATGAAAATTTCAAGGTCCGGTCTGAATAGTCTCAATTCTTTGATCCAAAGATCCTTACTGGTCTGCAGTTCAGTAAGGGAATTGGTTTTGATCAAGACGGTGGGGATATGGCCTGAAAAAACAGGGGAACCTGGTTTACCGAATAGATTTTTTGGTATGACCCTAAAGTTATTCAATAAAATGCCCTCGTATCTGGTATCCAATTCGACCTTTGAAAAGGTAACCTGGTGGATACTGTCATTCAGTGTCAACCAAAATTCGTCAATACCCAAAGACAATCCCTCAAAAAATCCGGCAATTTCTCCTTTTGAGATTTTAGCAGAATCCAAAAAGAAATTAAAGACGGAGAGGTTAATACCGGTATTGACCAATTCCCTTTGGGTTCCCTGGTCCTTGAATGAAACACTGAATTGGGCGTTATTGGCCTCAATGGTATCAATCTTGAAAATTTCAATATTCTTTGGCAATCCTCTTTCTGTTGTTCTCTTTTGTCGCCTTGTATTTTGAGAGGCAGCTTCTTCCCAGTCGTTGTTGATAAGAATGTCTACCGAGGAACCGGTTAGTTTGACTTTTTCAAGATTGAGTGTATTCTCAAACAAAAATGCTTCAAGGCCTACACCTGTAAAAGAAAGCGATGGAATTTCAGCTATAATTTTTGTTTTATCGGAAAAAGTCTCACTGGGATTGATCTTCACATTACTGGTAATGATTTCTTCGGTTGAACTGTTGAAGCTGATTCTATCAGCCACGATATTGTATTTTCCATCCCCAAAACTGAACACATAATTATTCAAACTTAAGTCAACCTCTTCTGAAAAAAGAGAATTTATCGCATTGGTGCTGATCCCGTCGTAGATATGGAAGTTTTTGACGGATAAAGAAACCTCATCTTCTGAAAATCTCTTTGTTCGCTCATCGGCATAGTTTTCATAATTGACCTTAGCTTTGTTGATTACGACTGCGTCAACTTTGACTTCTGAAAAGTAATTGTTCAACAGACCTAACAATTCACCTTTTTCAATTTTATCCTTATCATCATCTTCCATTTTTTTAGCCCGGTGATTGTAAATATTAATTGCCGGGGAAGGGATACTGATTTCCTCAACCTGTAGCTCACCCTCAAAATAAGCTCTGGGAATATTTACTCCAATTGCTTCAAATTGGGGAACAAATATATCCACTGAAGTCGTGACACCATACCTGTCCAAAACATTGTCAATAAAACCCTTATACAAAGGCTGAAGCGCAAAACCGTTGATTTTAATCAGTCTGCTTTTGGTATCCAAAAAAATCTTGTCTGCTTTGAACACATGTAAATTGTCCGCCAATTTTAAGGCATAATCTTCCAGTTCCAACTGCAAGTGGTCAGCCCAAAAAATCCCTTTGGCACTGGACTCTTTAGTGGCTTGATCCAACGCGAAGTTTTCCAAAATAATGCTTATTTTGCCAAAGGAAAGGCTATCCTGTCTGATTCTGATATTGTTGTCCACAACCAAAGATCCTTCCCTGACGACTAATTTATCTACATATATTGCTTCAAGATAATCATTGGATAATTTTTTGAGATCAAACGGTTCCCTTTTATTATTGTTTGACTTTAAGTCTTTTAAAAGGATATCAGGGTTATTGATCTCTATTTCACTTACATCTACAATCCTTTGGTTATAGGTTTTTTTAAGATTCGCATTTTTGATCGTTAGGCCGGGGACTTTAATATTTAAAAGGTTGGTTTCGTCAACACCATTTTCAGTATTGACCGGAAAAAGATGAAATCCATCAATGGTAATTTCATCCGAAAAAGACGATAATCTTACAAAATCCCCCGTAATAAAATGAAGACTATCCCCAAGGGCCAAATCCACCTTATACAATTCTACTGAGGCATTTTTTGCATAAAAAAATTGATTCTGCTTTTTGGACTCATCGGGACCAACATAAAAACCCTCCATCTTAAAATCAATCCTCTCTGCATTTATTCTGTGTTTATTAAAATCGGAGATCTTTCTTTGGGTAAATTTACCCTCATCAATTGTAAATTGTTTGATATTGATTGAGGCAAGAATTCCTTCAATCAGATTGTAAAAATCAAACGCTTTAGGTTCGGTTTCTTTTTGCTCCACCTCTCCTTCGTAAAGATTAAAAATTGGTTTTTGGAGTTTAAGCTCACCTATTTCAACTTCAGAAGTATAAAACACCTTATTGATGTCTGCATCACTCAACAACAGATTTTCCAGATCAATCTGAAAATAAGTAGAAGAATACCCGCCAAAATCAGGTATGATATTTACTTTTTTTGCTTTGATATAATTTTCAAGAGAAGATACATTTATTTCTGTCGCTTTCACGGTATGGATGCTGTCAGAAAGCAATACCTCAAAATTATCCAGGTCAAAAGAAAATCCTTCTGCATTGAATGGTGTCTCAGGGAATCGCATCTTCAGAAGCTGTATGTCTTTGAGGTAAATACTTGTATTTTCCGCTTTGATCTCTTTTTGGGCGATGAAATTTTTAAGCAGAACATCAGCATCCTTGATATTAATATTTCTAATCCTTATCTCATTTAACCTGGAGCTCAAAAAAGATTTTTTAATCTCATTTTGCAAAGTGCTGAGTGGCGAAGAGTCCTTGGAAACTTCAAGAGTATCCATTTTATCCATTCTGGAATCAATTACCGGACTTGTCAGATCTATATTTCCTATTACGATTTCTTTCTTTCTGAACAGGTAATTTAATTTTGTAATGGATAGTTTAGGAATTTCCACCTTATAATAAGGTGTAGTAGAAAATTCATCAAATTTGCTCTCAATAGGGTTTATGTTGAAACCTTCGAAAGTAATCCCTCTTTGGAATAATAGTACATGAAAGGTTTCAAAATCAATTTCATATTTATTTCCTGAAGCTTGCTTGACTTTTTCTTTTAAATAGTTTCGAAGAAAAAAATCAGCCCCGAAATAAAACGTAGCCTGGAGTACCAACAAAAATAAAATTATACCCCCTGTTATCTTGAGGTACTTTCTCCTTTTGGCTTTACCAATTTTGATCTGTTCGTTTTTGTTTTCCATTTGGCCTACTGCTCTAGTAAAAGTAATACAAAACCTTTGGAAAGAAAGAATGGAATATTCCCATTTTCTCAGAATAACAAAGAGGAATCCTGAATCTGTTGTGAACAGGCCAGAATTCCTCTTAGAGAAATAGAATTCAAAATTGCTGTAGGAGAAGGATTCGAACCTCCACGGGGTAGTTAGGTAATATCAGAGCTCTTGATAAACTTTATCCAATCCTTTTGGGGTTCCCCACCCCCGAGACAGGAGGGCTTGTCTGCCAGTTTCAACATCCTACAAAGTGCTGAGTTTGTCTTGAAGACAGGCCAAAATTAACAAAGGGATGCATTTATTAAAATTTATTTAAACAAAAGAATATTTATTTATTATATTTTTAATTTTAATACTTAATAATTATTATTAATGTAATTATAGGTTAAATATCACAACTAAATTAAATTTTTTTCAAAGCAGTTTTGAAGAGATTCCAAAACTATTGGCTTAGGATTTTTTATTGTACAGTATCAAAAAAAAAGCTGTGAAAATATTTCACAGCTTTAGTCAATTAACAATAAACCCAAAATAACCGGATGTAGGAGAAGGATTCGAACCTTCGGAATTTTAAAAGATTCCCGCCAAATTTTTAATCCCACATTATAAATTACAAAAAAAACTTATGTAAATTAACACCACAAAGTTAAACAGAAATCCAATTAATTAATATAATTATAAAATCTATAATGAAAATTTACAGTATTTGTAAAAATATCGAATTTATTTTCGAATAAAAAAATTTAAATCGATTGCGAAAGTTTGAATTTCAAAAACTTAGCAATTGATTTTCAGTTTCCAAAGGGCATTTTTTGCATAATTGAAAAAATCCAGACAAAAACAATGGCAATAATCAGTTTTCAAATTGCACATAATTCTCCCATTTTTCCATAACTGACGCGAAATCAGAAGCTAAGGGTGTTTCAAAAAACATTTTTTCCTTGGTGATAGGATGGATAAATCCGAGAGACATAGCATGTAAAGCCTGGCGGGGCATCAAATCAAAACAATTCTGAATGAAAGTCTTATATTTTGCAAATTGAGTTCCTTTTCTGATTTTATCACCGCCGTACATGGCGTCATTGAACAATGGATGCCCCATAAATTTCATATGAGCCCTGATTTGATGGGTTCTGCCTGTTTCCAGATTACATTGGATCAAAGTGACATATCGTAATCTTTTGACCACTTTCCAGTGTGTAACTGCATGTTTGCCCTGTGAACCATCAGGATAGGATTCCATTACTTTTCTATCCTTGGGGCTCCTTCCTACATGGGCCACAATAGTCCCTTCGTCTTCTTTGGGTTCTCCCCAAATCAAAGCCAGATAGGTCCGCTCAATATGATGATGAAAAAATTGATGTGCCAAGTCTGTCATGGCAATCTCTGATTTGGCTACCACCAAGAGTCCTGATGTATCCTTGTCAATTCGGTGGACTAACCCCGGTCTTCCTGTATTTCCCGGAAGGGTGGGTAACTGATTGAAATAGTAAACCAATCCATTGACAAGTGTTCCTGTCCAGTTTCCATGTGCAGGATGGACTACCATGCCGGCAGGCTTATTTACAATTAAAAGGTAATCGTCTTCGAAAATGATATCAAGGGGAAGGGGTTCAGCCAGCACTTCGGTATGCAAAACCGGTTTTTCCATAAAAACCTTGATTTCATCCAATGGTTTTATCCTGTAATTGGATTTGACTCGTTTACTGTTGACCAATACATTTCCTGCATCAATGGCATGCTGAACTTTATTTCTCGTGGAGTTGGCCACTTTATCTGTCAGAAATCTATCAATCCTGATCAAACTTTGCCCCTTATCCACCACAAAGCTGTGATGTTCAAACAATTCAACTTCTTCTTCATCGAAATTTTCGGGACCAATTCGCTCTTCCATGCCACAAAAATAAGTGCATTTAAGCAAGTTTTTGATATTTTGGTTATTATTACCAAAAAGAGCTGCTAAACCCTAATAAAATACCGACACAAGAACTTTTTTTTCCTTTACTAAGGGAAAAAGGAATTCGGCTTTCCATCAAAAGACTGGATCAAGTTCATGATTTTGCTTCAGGGAATAAGGTTTTTAAATTAAAATATAATCTGGAGGAAGCAAAAAGGCTGCATAAATCTATGCTTCTCACGTTTGGCGGTGCATTTTCCAATCATATTTATGCCTTGGCTGCGGCATCCCAAAGATTAGGATTTGAATCAATTGGAGTAATCCGTGGCGAAAAAACTTTGCCTTTGAATCCTACTTTGGCATTTGCTGAATACACCGGTATGCATTTACATTATTTAAGCAGGAGCGAATATCGGAGGAAATATGATGATGAAATCATTCAAAATCTGAAAGAAAAATTTGGGGATTTTTACCTTATCCCTGAAGGAGGAACCAATTCAATGGCCATAAAAGGAACCAAAGAGATTTTGACAGACGCTGATTTGGAATTCTCTCATATTGCCACCTCAATCGGAACAGGAGGAACTTTTGGAGGATTGGCTGGCAGTATAGGCAAAAATCAACAACTCCTTGGTTTTTCGGCTTTGAAGGGAGATTTTATTTTCAGAGAAATGGAGGGTTTGATTGAAAAACATAAAATCAATGTTTCTGGTAGGTATCAAATAATCAACGGATACCATTTTGGCGGCTATGGCAAAACCAAACCAGAACTGATCTCCTTCATCCGACAATTTTATAGCCAATTCCAAATACCCTTAGACCAAGTATATACAGGAAAATTAATGTTTGGAATTTTTGATCTTATCGAGCGGGATTTTTTTCCTGAAGATTCGCATATATTGGCCATCCATACAGGCGGACTGCAGGGTATAGCAGGATTCAACCAAAAATATGGAACCGAACTTCCTTTATGATTCCTTTAGGGTATAGATATCCTCATTTTCCTGAGGTACAATGTTGATTACATTGGCCAAAACAAGACGGACAAGTGTTTTAGAAGCTAAAAATGCGGGTAGCTTGGCCAGTTGCTGAAATTCCTTTAAAGTAATCTTTCCTTTTTCGTGCAGGGTTTTAAGAAGAATATTTTCTTTTTCGCCATAGGTAAAAACCATATCCTTTGGGTTTTTACTACGTCTCAGGATTTCCCACATTTCACGACTGGCCTGAATGCTCCTATCCTTCACTCGGACAAAAGCTTTTTTTCTCTTTTCTTCTATCAGAAAATGTGGTCTGTTTGTCGATTTATTGATAACAAATACCGCAACTCCTTTTTTTGGATTTAATTTGATGACATTTACCTCATAGTGCAGTGGAGGGTGGATATGTTCTGAAATGGCTTTTTCCATCACAAAAACCTCTTCTTCAATAAACCGTTGACCACTGACAGTGCCGTCATCATCCACTCCGATCAATAAATACCCTCCTTCCGTATTGGCCAATGCAATCAGTTCCCGTACGATTTTTTCCGGAAATGCAGCTTTCTTTTTGAATTCCACTTTAAGGCCTTCTCCCTGCTTTGCAATTTTATGTATTTCTTGTAAAGTCATTTTGGATTTCAAACACCTCTCTTCATCTGTTCCAATCTGTTTTTCATACCCTGCCATTCATCTCTCAATCGGGCTGCCTCCATAAAGTTCAATTCTTTGGCAGCCTTTTCCATCATTTTTTGGGTCTGGACGATCAGCTTTTCAAGTTTGTCTTTACTGAGGTATTGAACTATTGGGTCTGCTGCTACCAAAGACTCCACATTTACAGTGTCTTCATAGGTTTTTGCATTTCTCTTGTTGTCAGCCACTTTTGTCTGACCCATGATTTTATCTTTTGAACGGATGATTGTAGTAGGAGTAATCCCATGTGCTTCATTGTAGGCAATTTGATGACTTCTCCTCCGCTTGGTTTCGTCTATCGCCATCCGCATCGATTCAGTGACTTTATCTGCATACATGATTACTTTCCCATTTTCATTTCTTGCTGCTCTTCCGATTGTTTG
>CAZLJT010000174.1:0-7631 GCA_964559905.1 uncultured Aquiflexum sp. | reverse complement strand
AACCAATGCATAAGGCTTTTCACCTTTGAGCCAATTATTCAGGGATTCCTTAAATCCTATATAGTCGGTATTATAACCCTTGAGTTTGCCATCCCTGATTTGGATACAATTCACTGCACCGATTTCTTCGCAGGCAGGATCAATACTGTCCAAATAGGGCAATACTTTTTCTTTGTAAGGGATGGTCACATTCAGACCTTCAAGTTCGGGATTTTGCCGGATGATGGTGGGTAGGAAGGAGATTTCCTCAATTTCATAGAGATCATATTGACAGTCCTTTATTCCCTCATTTTCGAATTTTGTTGTAAAATACTTCTTCGAAAAAGAATGGCCCAAGGGATAACCTATCAATCCAAATTTTCTCATTTCCTGTTGATGTAGTAAGCGGTTCTTTCAATACCGAGTACCAAAATTACACCAAATGAAAATGCAAGCAAGGCAAATAGAAATAAAGATTCCTGACCTGTTACTTCAAGATAATTTTGCGGAAGGATGTTTTCAGTGACAAAAGGTTTTTGCACTCCCTTAGAGGACATGCGATAGGAGATAACTTCTTTCCAAGGCCACAATTTATTGATAGAGCCAAGCATAAACCCAGACAATAATCCAATGGTGAGCGCATGGTGCTTTTTCAATAGCCAGGAAATCAATCGGCTAAAGGATAATAATCCAACAATACAACCAAACGCAAACAAGGCCAAAACAGGGATGTTTTTATCTGAAACCGCTGCCAGAATCCGTTCATATTGACCCAGTATCAATAGCAAAAAACTGCCTGAAATACCTGGCAGAATCATGGCACAAATAGCAATTGCACCTGCCACGAATGTAAACCACAATGCATCCGGAGATCCTATTGGTGGCAAGCCAGTGATATAAAAAGCGCTAACTGTTCCAATAATAATCGCCAATAACACCCCAATAGTCCAATGCTTAATATCCCTTAGGATAATGATTGCTGAAATAATGATCAATCCACAGAAAAATGACCACAATGGAATCGGATGAAATTCCATGAGATAAGTAATTAATGTTGAAAGAGTGAAAATACTTGTAAGAATCCCCACTAAAAGCGTTAGCAAAAAATTTCCATTTATATGGGCCCAAAGTAATTTAAACTCAAGCCTGAACAAATAGCCTAATGCTTCTCTGTCAATTGATTTGATACTGTCCAAAAGTTTTTCATAAATCCCTGTGATCAAGGCAATAGATCCTCCGGAAACGCCGGGGACTATATCAGCTGCCCCCATAGACATGCCTTTCAGGAAGATCATGATAAAATCTTTAAAATGGTTCATGGGTTGAGATAGAAAGTTGTAGTTCTACTGCAAAAAGAGCGCAACAAAGATATTAAAGTTGGTGGTCCCCAAGGAAATGATCAAAAGTATCTCCCCTTAAACCCAATCTGATGGTTTCCAAGGGGATAAGTTCATTTGGAGCGATATTTCCTAAGTTTACATTGGCACCCAAAAGTTTGACAAACCATACCTGTTGTTCTTTTTGAGGGGCTTCCCAAATGATTTTTTCTTCGGGAATCTTGGTGAGAATCTCTTCTACCAGTCCCTGTCTGACTTCACCAGAGTCTCTGAATAGGCCGACAGTTCCTCCTTCCCGGGCTTCACCGATTACTTTCCAGGAACCTGCTTCCAATTCGCTTTGCATTTGTTCTATCCATTTGTACGGTGGAATAATTTTAGCAGCGTCTTTGGAGCCTACTTCCGAAAGTACAGTTACATCCTTGGAAAGGATTTCGATATATTCACATTTTTTATCATGATTCAGACTGATGGAACCGTCCGAAACTTCGACAAAGGAAAGGTCATATTTTTCAAGAACTCGCCTGTAATCGTCAAACTGTCCTCTGATGATAAATGCTTCGAACAAAGTACCTCCAAAATAAACAGGTATCCCTGCATCTTTGTAAACCTGTATTTTTTGGGCAAGATTTTTGGTCAGATAAGATGTGGCCCAGCCAAACTTGACAATGTCCACAAAATCACTGTTTGCATCGACAAAGTTTTCAACTTCTTTGATGCTCAGTCCTTTATCCATGACCATAGTAAATCCAGTAGTACGTGGTTTTTGTGAACGTACAGGTAAGTTCTTAAGAATGTAATTCATTCCGGTAGATTTTCAGGTAATTTGATTTTATGATTCAGATGACTTAGCGCCATCTTTATATTGGGAGATGATTTTGAAAATGGCCTTTTGGTGCTTGATTTCAGGCATAAGTTCATATAACATAACATGTCTTCCAAAGTCCAAAGTTAATGCATTTTCCAAATATGAAAAGGCTTCCTTGTATTTCCCGGTTTTTATCTGATAAACCACCATTCGGTAATAAAGCTCTGCTTGGTCAGGAAGTTCTTCAATTCCCTCTTTGATCACGTCTATTGCTTCCTCAAACCTATTCTGATCAAAGTAAATGATGGAAAGATTCACATAGGTCTCAATGATTCCGGGTTCAAGGCTGATAGCCTCTTCATAAGCTTCTGAACTTGCCTGAAGATTACCAAGGTTATATTCTGCATCCGCCAAGCCTACCCAATAATTGGGATTTTCGGTGGTAAGTTTGATGGCTTTTCTGAAATAATGAATGGCTTCAAAATATTTTTCTTTTTTCAGCATGCACATTCCCAAACCAAACCAGGCATCATCATATTCAGGGTCCAATTTGGCCGATTTCTTAAAATACTTGAAGGCCATATCAATCTGACCAAGTTTTTCATAAGATGCAGCCAGATAACAGCAATTTTCTGCATTGGCACCTTCACAGTTTATGGTGTTCTGATATGCCTCGAGCGCAAGATCAAACTGCTCAGTATTCATATAGGCATTGCCCAAATTGAAATAAGCAGAGGAGAAAGCGTCGTCAATAATCAGGGCCTAATCATATGCTTGAATAGCCTCTTCGAATCTTCCCAGACGATTGAAAACCACGCCCAGGTTATACCAAGCTCCTGCACTGTAGGGATCCTGATCTATAAATTCCTGATAAAACTGAAGTATTTCATCAAAAGAACCCTCTTCCTCAGTGATCATTGCCAATTGAAACAAAGCGTCTTCATGATTGATGTGGATTTTAACACATTCTTTGTAATAATGAATCGCTTTTTCATTATTCTCATCGGCCTTGTGGAGGTTACCAAGAGTATAATATACTTCGGCCTTATCCTCTGCCAAAGGCAAAAAATCCTCCAACAAACTGATGGCTTCTTTGATATTGCCATTGATCATCAAACCCTGGCTGAGGGCCAGAAGTATGTCTTCGTTATTGGGGGAGAGATTGTTGAGGTTTTCCAGAATTTCAAGACCTTCCTCCAATTCATCACTGAAAATCAGACATTGTGCTTTGAAAAGTCTTATTTCAATACTGAAAGGAAATTTTTCCAAGGCATGTTCCGATGCTTTAAGTGCTTTCAGGAATTTTTGCTGGTCAAAATAAAACCGGATGATGTTTTCTAATTCTTCCTCTTCAAAATATAAATCCAGATTGGATTTCAGTGAGTTTTCAAATCTTTCTACTAACTCTTTATCTTCTTCCCATTCGTTTTCAAAATCTCCAGTCATCAGCTTTCTTTTAATTTCTTACTTAAGATACCAAATAATTGGGAGTACCAAAATCTTACTCAGATTATTTTTTCTTACTTGATTCTTTTTTGGGAATTAGGTATTCCCTTGAATTCATAATAAATCTGCTAACGCAGGATTATTGGCTTTCGTTCGACATGGCCCATTGGAAAGTCTCTTCGAGAGGGATGTACTTGTAATCCAGAATTTTTTGGACCTTTTCATTTTGAAGGAACAATTCCAACTGGGAAATCATGGTGGTTTGTTTGTTTAATGGATTTTTGGTCAGTTTAAGCATTTTTGCAATTCCTACTACAATCAAAGCCATTTTAAGCTGATACCATTGAAGTTTATTTGTGGGTGGTTTTTTTCCAAAAGCCTGAGCCATTTTTTCAAAAAAATCCTTGTAATAAAGGGTCTTATGGTTGAGAATATAGCGTTCACCCCATTGCCCCTTTTGATACAATTGGAAGGTGATTTCTACAGCGTCCCTGATATCTATAAAGTTGACAGTGCCCTGGGGATAGTATTTGTTCTCTTCCAATACATAATGATAAATCTGTGTACTGCTCCTTTCATCTGAAATTTTTCCAAGAATCACAGAAGGCATAATGACCAATGCCTGTAGTCCTTCCTGTACGCCTCTCCAAACTTCCAGTTCAGCCCGATATTTGGAAATGGCATAGGGTGTATTGTATCTCGATGCTGTCCATTTTGAATTTTCATCATATTTTAATACATCAGCACTTCTTCCCAAGGCGGAAACTGAACTGACGTGAATCAGCCGATGCACTCTTTTCTCCAACATAGCATTTACCAGATTGGTCGTTCCGGTGACATTGACCTCCATCAGTTTTTTTTCATCTTTGGGATCGAAAGAAACCATTCCGGCAGCATGAATGACCAAATCCATTTGCTCAAGGGCTGCTCCCAATGAAATCGGTTCAAGTATATCGCCTACAATCCAATTGATTTTATAAGGACAGTCCTGAAGAAGTTTTTGGGAACTGCTTTCCCGCATTAAACCATAAATTTCTCCGATTGCACCAAATTTTTTTGCCAAATAACTACCAAAAAGTCCTGTTGCACCGGTTATCAAAATCTTCATAAAGAGCTGTTTAAAATTGCCATTTCCTGGATTTTATCATAATATTTGGATTTGGGTAATGTCTCGAGCATATCCAAATACCTATGGTTGTGGCAATCCGTACCGAAGAATCTGATCCTACCCTCGTCAATCAAGGTTTCTGCGAAATTTTTAATGGGTTTGGAATAGAATCCGGTAAGTGATAACAGATTGATTTGGAAATAAATATCCCTGTCCAGCAAATCATGCAGTAAATCCTTATCCTGAATGAGGTATTGGTATCTTTCGGGATGTGCCAATACGGGTTTATATCCATTCATTTCCATATCAAAAAATATTTCTTTCAGCATCAGCGGTTTTGCCATAAATCCGGTCTCAACCAATACCAGATTATCTGCGATAGTCAGTATTTTTTCTTTGTTGTGGATTTTTTCCATCAGCATTTCATCAATGAAATACTCCGCTGCTGCCTCAATCTCCATGTCAATATTCTCTTGTTTGAGGGCCTCCCGAAGTTTCTCCAACCCAGGTAAAATGGTTTCCGGAGAGTTTTTATAATATTCAGACATCACATGCGGAGTAGTGATCAACTTTCGCAGACCAAAATTTTTGAGTCTACTGATAAGCTCCAAAGATTCTCCCAATGATTTTGAACCATCGTCTATTCCCGGAATGAGATGAGAATGCATATCTACTTGCATCCAGCTCAGATCAAGATCGCGAATTGGTTTTTCTTTTTTTATGAAATTGAAAATATCTAAAACTCCCATTAAATTAAATTCCTCCTTTTGTCATTTGGGTAAATGTATCAAATGTGGGCAACTCCTGATCCTTTTCTGAAAGTATCGGATTTGCCACCTCCCAGTCTATGTCCAGTTGGGGATCATTCCAAATAACGCCGCCCTCACTCGACTTGTTGTAATAATTTGAACACTTATAGGTAAAAATTGCATCCTCCAGTACCGAAAATCCATGGGCGAAGCCACTCGGAATATAAAGCATATTGTGTTGGATATCATCCAGTACTTTTTTATAAATTTCGCCATAAGTTTCGGAACCTTTGCGAAGGTCAACAACTACATCAAGAACCTTGCCTTTAAGTACCCGGACCAATTTAGCCTGAGCAAAGGGAGATTTTTGAAAATGCAAACCACGAACAGTTCCCGTTTTTGAATAAGATTGGTTTTCCTGAACCCAATTTTCTGCAATGCCATATTCAAGCAATACGTTTTGTTTATAAGATTCAAAAAAATATCCTCGGTTATCTTCAAAGACTTTGGGGTAAATTTCAAGAAGACCTTCAATAGGTGTGGTCAAAATCTTCATATATTTTTCGGTGCTAGGTGTAGGTTTTTTATTAAAACTTTCCTTACGGACATTTCCAAAGTTGATTTCTTTTGTTGGGTAGATTTAAAGCAAATTGGAAGTTTCGATCCGGATTTTATCAATATTTCGGAATAATTGCCCAAATATAAGGCTTATTGCCAGTAGGTTGGTAAATTTGGGACAGAGAATCAGTGATGGAACTAATTATTCGCATCTGCCATTCTTCAAATACAAACAACTATACATGAGTAAATATTCCAGAAAACTTCAAAAATTGTATGATACGGCCCCTGTTCAGGAAACGGCAGTTTTGGTTGCATTGATCCGACAAGGTCAGACCGACTTTCAAGTATCTGAATATTTGGACGAACTTTCATTTCTTACCGAAACCCTTGGAGCCAAGACAGTTCATAGGTTTACTCAAAGATTGGAAAAACCGGATGTTCGAACTTTTGTGGGTAGCGGAAAGCTGGAAGAAATACAATCCTATGTGGAGCATTTTGGTGTGGACATGGTTATTTTTGACGATGATCTTTCTCCTTCACAAATGAGGAATCTGGAAAATGAACTGAAAGTGAAAGTTTATGACCGGTCCTTATTGATACTTGATATTTTTCTGAACCGTGCCCAGACTGCTCAAGCCAAGACACAGGTGGAGCTAGCCAGGTTTCAGTACCTATTGCCAAGATTGACAAGAATGTGGACTCACTTGGAGCGTCAGAGAGGTGGTACCAGTACTCGAGGTGGTGCTGGTGAAAAGGAAATAGAAACGGATAAAAGAGATATCAGGAATAAGATCTCTTTGTTGAAAAATAAACTTGAAGAAATTGAAAAGCAAGGATTAACCCAGCGGAAGAGTAGAAAGGGGATAGTGCGGGTAGCACTTGTGGGCTATACCAATGTAGGGAAAAGTACGCTGATGAATTTGGTGACCAAATCTGAAATTCTTGCAGAAAACAAACTCTTTGCTACTGTTGATTCCACAGTCAGAAAAGTGGTATTGGACAACATACCTTTTTTACTTTCCGACACTGTGGGTTTCATCAGAAAATTACCCACGCACTTGATAGAATCATTCAAGTCCACCTTGGATGAAATCAGAGAGGCTGAATTATTGGTACATGTGGTTGATATTTCACATCCTGGTTTTGAAGACCATATTGCTGTAGTCAACAATACGCTCAATGAATTGGGTGCAGGAGATAAACCCATGTTGCTCGTTTTTAATAAAATCGATCTGGTGCCCAAAATGCCTACTGAAGAGGAAATGCAATACATGACAGAACTTGAAGTAGAGGAAAACAATTACCTTGATTTCGAGAAATTGTCAACAGCTTACACAAAAAAAACAGGCATAGCCCCGGTATTCATGGCCGCCCATGATGGGACCAATGTGGAGGAATTCAGAAAAGCCCTGGTAAGAGAGGTAAAAAAGCAGCATGTGAAAATGTATCCTCATTATCTTGAAAATGAAGTGATAGATATGTCTGTTTACAAGGATTTGGAATGATCCTACATTGTTCAAATTGCCACAAAGGCACAAAGACACTAAGATTTAGGCAAATCTAGTCCCAAATATATTTGTAAAAAGTTTTGGGGATTTCACTTATGAGACAGCCTCATGGGGATGTGTTAGGATTTGATTTTT
>CAZLJT010000173.1:0-7670 GCA_964559905.1 uncultured Aquiflexum sp. | reverse complement strand
AGCATTTTAACTTTAAAACTTCCATTTATCTTCCCTGTTTCATTGCAGGTTTCACCAATGATTTCTTCAAGTGAATAAAGCAAATCAGGTCCTGGATTTGAATGGGGTACAGCTGCAGACCTTCCAGTGGTACAGGAGCCTATTCCTCCGGATGCTCTATATACCCCAGCTTTCAAGCCCGATATCCTAAATTCCTCACCTTGCTTGAGATTAAAAAAACGGGTAAGATTTTCATTATCTTTCCTTAATTGCACATAATCCAAATCCACTGAAGGAAGAATGACCAAAACCCCATCTTCGCTACCACAGCTTTCAGCCCCACTTTCAAAATAAAACCGGAAACTTGGCTGCACAATTAAATTTAAAGTCACCGAATCTGATAATTTGCAAAATTCATTAACGCTATTATCAACTTCAAAAATAATATCGTAGTTGCCTGGACCATCCAATTCACCTCTCCTAAATACCAATTCATTACCTTCTCCTAATAATTCCTTGACATCAGTCCCTTCCTTTTGATAAAACCAATTTCCAAAAACACCGTCACTTGCTGAAACTATTATATCCGTTCCTGAAAAACAAACCTCAGATTCACTTATAGAAATAGAATAATCTTTTGGCTGATACACAAAAGTAGAAAGACTTAAATGGCAAACTGGAGTACCTAGTTCCCCGCTCACTTTGTTGAAATTCACTCTATAATTATCAGGTTTATCAACTACTATTGAATTTCCGGTTCCAATGGCATTTCCATTACCATCAAACCATTCAATTTGATAGGAACTTACATCCGATTCAGGATTGAGCAATGTCAGGTTAGCTGTTCCATTATCACATAATAAATACGAGCCCTCCAACAGTAAATCAGGATCCGCATTGATTTTGATTGATTTGGTACCTGAAAACACCTGATTTGCACCCCTCCTTACTGTCAACTCTATATCAAAAAAACCTGCCTCAGAGAAAGTATGGTTAAAAGTTTGAAATGCCCCAACCCTATCCACCAAAATACTCCCATCAGAATGAATGACTCTCCACCTAAAAACATCTGTAACCAATCCTCCTCCAAAAAACTCTCCAATGACATTTCCATTATACAAACACAATTCATTCGGACCTGTGATTGAAAAATTTTCATTCGTCTGATAAAATATAGAATACACAGACTCGAATTCTTCTTTTTCGAAGGCAGTTTTCAGAATGGATGCGAAACCTCCATTAGTAAATAAACCAAAAAGAACAATAATGAAAAGTAATTTTTTCATGTATATCTGAAATTTATTTTCTGCGAGAATAGATTTCAAATCTACATGATTTTATCAAACTAAAAAAGAATAATATTATTTAAAATACATTTTTTTTTATTTGAAAAACATTTTATTAGATTTTTATTTAATTTTTAACCTAAACTAGACACTTTTAACTTCTTGTAATTCAAGAAATTAAAGGATTAGGTTTTACCTGAAAAAATTACCTGACAAATCTCCAAACGCCTTTGGAATCTTCTCCGGCAAATTCATATTTTTCATCATTAAACCCTTTCAGCAATTCGGGCTCAGTGATTTTATTTTTTATGATATGGTTTACCATCATTCCCCTAGCCTGTTTGGCAAAAAATCCGATCACCTGATATTTACCATTTCTAAACTCCTGAAAAACAGGTGTGATAATCGGGCTTTTTATCTCCTTTTGATCTACAGCTTTAAAATATTCCTGGGATGCCAAGTTAACGATCGGGGTTCCTTTTGCTACTTCATTAATAGCTTTTGAAATCCTTTTCCCCCAAAACTCATAAAGGTTTTTTCCCTTTTTGTTTTCCAATTTTATTCCCATTTCAAGTCTGTAAGGCTGCATCAGATCTAATGGCTTAAGCAGTCCATACAACCCCGACAAAATTCTTAGGTTGTTTTGAGCAAATTCAAACTCCTCTTTTGAAAAATTTTCTACATCTATATGCGTGTAAACATCCCCCTTAAAAGCCAAAAGAGCCTGTTTGGAATTATTTATATCAAAAAAATTTTGAAACTCGGTATACCTCTTTTTGTTCAAATCAGCAAGATTGTCGCTGATATCCATCATTTTTTTCAAATCATGAACAGATTTTTTTTTCAGGATGGACACAAGTTCCAAAGTGTCTTTTTGAAAATCCGGAAGAGAGTGAAATTCGATATTAGTCGTACTTAAATCTAAAGTTTTAGCAGGTGAAATAAGGGTAATCATATTGTTATTTTTGACAATTAATCAATAACTACTATTGACTTGGTAATTTTATTTGACACGTTTTGTTTATTGCTTTTATATTGAACGACCACGGGGTATGTTCCAATAGGTACAATCTGTCCATTGACAGTTCCATCCCAAAAACAGATACCAACTTCTCCGTTAATGTTTCTTTGCTCACAATAGAAAATCAGTTCTCCCCATCTATTGAAAATAAACACCTCCAATTCATCAATAAAATCATTGGTGTAAACCACAAAATGTTTGTTCGGATCGGTAGGAACAATCGCATCAGGGAATCTGACTCTCAAAGCACAATCTTCAATTATTTCAAAGTTGATGATAAACTCACAACCCAATACATCTGATACTACCAATTCATAAATTCCAGGAAGCGTTGGAGTGAAAGTTGGAGATGTGGAAAGGGTATCTCCATCCAAAATCCAAGCATAATTATCAAAGCTCCCCGGATCAAGTATGGTCACAACATCTTCTATCGCACAAATAGTATAACTCGGCAAAAGCACAGGAGGTTCAACAAATGATTGGGTAATTTGAATCTGAGCTCTAGCCAATTCACATCCAAAAATACTTGTAAGTACAACTTGGAATACTCCATCCTCAAATACAGTAATTGATTCAGAGCCATTCTCTTCAGGCAGAGGAATTAGGGTATTCCCTTCAACTCTAAACCAATTAATCTCGGTTACCAAAGTAAAGTCGGCTACAGCAGTAATTACAGTGAAGGTATCTTCGGCACAGAATGGCAATGCTTCTAATTCAAGATCAACACTGTCAATAAATTCCTCTACTTCAAAATCAATGATGTTGGTTGGACAAAGGCCTCCACTTCTGGGTTGAACTTCCACAGAATACAAACCTGCATTGGGCGGAAAAAACTGCTGATCCCTACCCACAATTTGTCCGGATTCGTCTCTCCAAAAGAAATTGGCATTGTTAGGATTGAAACCAAACAAAACAACACTATAAGAAACTCCCAAGTCACAATCTACAATAGGCTCGGTTAATGAGAAATCTATAGGGTCAGATATCTGGACCTGCACCAATACTATTTCACTCGGACATAAAATCCCATCCGGATCAAATGCCTGGAAAGTATAGATACCGGTAAATTCCAAAATAAAGCTCCCATCTTGATCTTGCTGAATTGGATTTCCTGTTGGTCCGATTACGGTAAAGGTAAGGTCCTGACCTGTTGGAGGCTCATAGATAAACCTGCCACAAGCATTCAAATCGGTAGGAACTGAAAAAACCACCCTCTCTGCTATATCAATGATATAGGTTTCAGTATCAGTAATTGCACACCCCAGTTCATCTTCCAAAACGAGCAGATAACTTCCTCCTGCTAAATCAATATTCAAACTATCTACATCAACAAAAGTATCCGTAAACTCCTGTCCATCTTCCTGGCGGATGATGCGATATAATCCTGATTGAGGACCTTGGCTAAATCGTACAACAAGTTCACCGTTGTTTATTCCCGTAGGTGAGCATGACTCAGGTGCTACCGAAACTTCATAATCTGAAATACCAGTAGGCGGATTCAGATTCTGTATCACTACTGGAAGTGTAAATTCACAACCTGCATCATTTAAAGCTTGTATTGTATACAATCCGGGCTCAAGATCTGTAAAAACAGGTAAAACATCACCTGCGCTTACATTGGTGAAAGACTGACCTGTTTCAAGTACTGTCACCAAATCAGCATCACCCAACATTGTTACTTCGAAACTTCCATTAGCCGCTAGACAATCATCAGCATCAGTCAATACTACAGCTTCCATTGCCGGCAAAGGCCATACCAACAGCTCTAACATTTTTTCCACCACACAACCAGCTAATATCGGATCTTCTGTCACGAAAATGATTTCATAAATTCCGGGAGATGGTAGCGTGCTTGGGACTAATTGCAGTTCAAATAATTCACCTAAAGGAACTCTATTTTGTGTTCCTTGGGCTTGATAAAACCATTCCCCGGATACAGGGGTGTCCGGAGCAAACACCACCAAAGATTCATCGTAGCAGACTTCTTCTGCACTTTGGGTGAGTTCAAACTCAAAAGCAGGCCCAACAAAAACCGAAGCGGTCGAAGGGCAGGGGTCAAAGAATTCAGGATCTGCATCTGCAGGAATTCTATGAGAAACTATAACAGTGAAAATACTTTCTTCATTGACAAAAATAGTATTGGAATTTATATCACCAAACAATTGGCCTGCAGCATTTCTCCACTCAAAATCATATAATCCTTCTGCAGGATCATAACCATCTATAGCAGTCAGACTTATTGGGTTGCCAAGGCAAAGTGTCTCAGCCTGTGGCAAGGTGAGTTCAGGTGGTGCTACTACCAAAACTTCCAAAAATGCCTCATAAAAATCCGGATCTCCACACCTATCTACCCGCAAAGTCACAGTATAATTTCCTGGGCGGGAAAAATCATGCTCCAAGCTTTGAAAATTCTCACCAGGCCCTCCAAAATTGGTCAAATCAGCCTCTCCATCTTCATGGACTATTGTCCAGAAATAACTGTCAATATCAGGCTCGCCCCCACCTTCAAATAAGCCCAAAGCTCCTGAATTAGGATCAAGGCATAGTCTGTCTGTTCCGGCTAATTGGGGTTCGGGAATACTGCTGCCAGATTGTTGGACAAAGGAAGGCAGACCCAAATTGGTGGTGCCTAAAAGTGTGGAAGTACCATTTTCAGTGTAAGTACTGTTATTACAATCTTGGCCTGAATTGATGGTCCCTAATACATTTTGTCCTGGTCTCGCAACATAAATCTGGCCATCCGGACCTATCTGTAAAGCTCCAAAGGGACCCGAGGTGCTCAAAACATTTCTAACCGAAGAATTTAAAATACAATTTTCTCTAGCAGTCCTTGTATTTGCATTTTCGAAACATTGACCACAAGCAGGGGGAGTATCACTGGTACTTTCGGGGCTTTGGATCAAAAACTCCTCAACCTTTCCACTACCTCCACGGTAGGAAACATAAGCCCTGCTCCCATCATTTGAAAATTCAAGTCCGTAAATCTCTTCATTGTTACATCCCAAATCCAATAACGCATACTCTGTCATGCTGCCCGTACTCTGATCAAAATCAAAAATCTCCAATCTACTGCAACTTCCATCCTGAATGGTGACAGCCACTTTACTTCCATCGGGACTGAACTTCATGGTGCCTACGCCTGTATTGAATCCGTGATTGGACCCAACGGAGGAAAAAACAGGGCTACCGATGCCATGGATTGATACCGGATATGCTCTAAAGGTATTGTTTCCCAATTCATGAAATAAAACCCAAGTTGTATCCCCTGAAGCCAAAGCAGCAGAGTGCTCTGTACCTGGGCTAAAAAGGAAATTATCTTTTGTCACCACATTCCCAACACCTGTTGGATTCTCCACTTTGATGTCAACCACTGAAAACTTAACCTGATTGCTTCCATCTGAAGCCTGTTGTGTTGTGAAAAGGTAAAAAATGGTTTCATCCTGAGGAACAGGGACTGCCAAAACACTTTGGGTAGATTGATTGCTCCCTCCAATGCTATCCCCGTTTGCCATAAGGTTTCCATTAAGGTCCCATACGGATTCTCCATCCGTAAAGAAAAGTACCTGACCGGTCTCATCAGAAATAGTAGTGGTACCTGCCGGGATATTCTGGTTGTGACCTACTGGCCTGGGGACAGGGCCATTTGGATCATTCGGGTCAGGATTGAAATCAAGTCCTGCTCCGTCACCAAAAAACCAAACATTATTACTTTGATCATCTAAATCCCAAATCCTGACCCTTATACTGCCATACGCGTAGCATTCAGAGCCCGGTTCTCTTACGAGTACCCAATAAAGACCGGGAAGGTCCACACAATTGTCCTTATCACTTCTCCACTCCCTTATATTGGACCAAAAGTATTCATAGTTTTCAGTTTGACCTCCTTGTCCGCCTTGTCCGCCCTGTCCTTCACCTTGTTGAACTTCCAAAAGTGAGCCTATATCTACACACGCACCCTCACAAACAGTAGTGTCCTGTGTACTGAATTGTACCTGGAGATCATTGGGTTTAAGAGTTATTGTTTTATCTACTGTAGTTGTGGATCCATCAGCAAATGTAACTGTAAGACTTACCTCTATACTTTCCTCTGATGTAGCCTCTTCGGGAATAAGGAGATGCTCTTGGGTAAAGTCAATGTCAATCGGAACTCCATCTTCATCAACCAATGGTGGGGAAAAAGTCCATTCAAAACTAACAGGCCTATAATTTTCCGGAGTGATTAAGCTGGTTAACTGAATAGGATTATTGGCACAAGGCTCATCTGGAGTCCAAGTAAAATCTACGGTCGGGTTGACATCTTGATTCGGTGCAAATTGAGGAAAAATCCTTCCACAGAAATCAGTCCCATCAAATGGGTCTTCATCCAATTCCATCTCAGCCAAATCCTCAATATCAGGATTTTCTACCCTACCAATGAGTTGAGGACCACCCATTACTTCTTCGTAGATATAATATAAATTGCCATCAGGGCCTACTTTGACATCATAAATTTGAAAAACATCATTCTCTAGAGGAACGACTTCAGGATTTGCGGAGAGGTCGTTGGAAGGAACTCTTACCAATTCATCTCCTCTTGAGAAATAAATAAAATCCCCATCCGGTGAAAATGATGCCCCACCAAAATCACCTCCATTGCTTGATTCGGAAATAGACTCAGCCGTTCCAAAATTTCCGCTTGAAGTATCAAAATCAACTACTACAATATCCTGATTGGGGTCTTCTGGAATTAATATGATTTTTTGAGAGGACTCGTCAAAAATCATCGCTTTTGGCGTGAAAGAAATACCTGTATTTGAAGTCAGAATAAATTCCCCCTCATTATCCCCTAATCTTCTGGAAACCAAACTACCTCCTTCAAAACTGATCAGGTATGAAGGTGATTGTGGGGTTTTAACCACCATGATGGGCCCAGAAACCGCTCCTGAAATCACTTGGTCTTTTACAATGATTTCACCCAAAGGAGGTTCATTTCCTGTTGCCTGTCCCGGCGCATTCATATCGATTAGCGCAAATTGCATATCTCCCGCAGGATTCAGATAAAATATATAATATAATCTATCTCCGTTTGGGTCATAGTCCAATACACCGACTGCCAATTCCTGATGTCCATTAATATTGCCATTTATCCCAGGGGCCACACCTTCAAGAATCTCATTGTTAGCATCATATACCAAAACTCCGTTGGAGTAAAAAACCACATTTCCGGAGATGGGATCAATGGCGACTATATTGTTGTTTTGTCCGATAATAACTCCTGCTGGAAGCTCCCTCACAATAGGGTCACCACCCTTTCCAAAAGAAAGAATATTGTTCTGACCTGTTCCGCACTCTCCAAAAATCCATTCATTGTTATTAAATCCCTGCGAAAAAGAGTTGCTCGAATA
>CAZLJT010000172.1:2468-7743 GCA_964559905.1 uncultured Aquiflexum sp. | reverse complement strand
ATCATTTATGAAACCCATGAGATTCCAGAAAAAGCCTATTCTGACGGCCAACAAACTTTGGATTTTGACCAAAGTGCGCTTTTGGCTGATTGGATAAGGAAGACCTTTGCGATGAGAAAGACGTTTGATTTGTTGTAGTGGATTGAAAAATTGGAAGACTGGAAAATTGAAAAATTAAGAGAAGGATAAAATCAGGAGGTTTAAAAAGTTAAAGGTTGTTAGTCGTGCCGTTTTAAAGTAATTTATCTCGGTTCTCGGTTCTTGTGTCTTTGTTATTTCCTCTTGTTTTTTAACGATTATCGTAAGACAAAAACCTTCGAGGTCAAAAAAAGACCTCAAAGGTTACGTTGATTGTCTCAAATCTTACGTCTTAAGTCTAACGTCTAATATCTATGCTTATATTTACAATCAAGAATAAAAGCCCAAATATAAAATGACCAATAAACCTAAAGACTGGGTCTTTGCTGACCCGAGATTGAAAGAAATGTGGCAAGATTATGATGCCTACACGGAGGAAGACTTCAAAGTCTGGAAAATCCTATTTGAGCGACAGATAGTCAATTTGCCCAAAGCTGCTTCCAAAGCTTATTTGGATGGAATAAAGGAAATCAATTTTACCGCTGACCGGATCGCTGATTTTGCTGATGTGAACAAAAGGTTGGCAAAAAGTACCGGTTGGGCCATACAGGTCGTTCCCGGATTGATTGATGATGATCTATTCTTCGGACTGATGAACAATAAAAGATTTTGTTCTTCCACATGGTTAAGAACAATGGACCAATTGGATTATCTTGAGGAACCGGATATGTTTCATGATGCATTTGCCCATATGCCCATGTTGACCAATCAGCCCTATGTTGATTTTCTTGAAAATCTAAGTGGTATTGCATTAAGATTCATTGATGATAAATGGGCGATTGAGTTGCTTTCTCGCATCTACTGGTTTACTATAGAATTTGGTTTGATCAGAGAAAATGGTGAACTCAAAATATATGGTGCAGGAATATTAAGTTCAGCTGGAGAGACAAAATTCAGTTTATCCAATGAGCCCAAACATTATGAATACAACGTCAGAAAAATCTTGAATACACCCTACTGGAAAGATAAATTTCAGGACAAGTATTTTGTCATTGATAGTTATGAACAGCTTTACCAATCCCTTCCGGAAATAGAAGAGGTGTTGAGAGAAATGGTGGTTGAGGCGGCGAAATGGTAATTAAAATTGAAAAGTTGAAAAGTTGGAAAATTGTAAAATTGAAAAATTGGGTCTGCTCTAATCCTTTTAGACGCTGTTTCTTTAAATAGTCCTACCCATCTCATATCTAACATCTCACGTCTCACGTCTTAAAAAATGCAAGTAGCAGTAATTAAATACAATGCAGGAAATGTCCAATCAGTTTTATATGCATTGGAAAGGCTAGGAGCGAATGCTTTTTTGACTGATGATTTGGAAAAAATCTCGAAATCCGACAAGGTTATTTTTCCCGGTCAAGGAGAGGCAAGCACTGCCATGAAATACCTCAAAGAGAAAAAACTGGATCTTTTGATACCTGATCTTAAGCAGCCCTTTTTTGGAGTTTGTTTGGGACAGCAGCTACTTTGTGAGTATTCCGAAGAAAATAATACTAAATGTTTGGGCGTTTTCCCTGTCAAGGTCAAAAAGTTTATCCCGGAATCTTACGAAGAATTCAAAGTTCCACATGTAGGCTGGAACAACCTGCTGGAGTTGAAAAGTCAGCTTTTAGCAGGTTTGGATAATGAATCTTATGTTTATTATGTCCATAGTTTTTATTGCGAAATAAGTGAATTTACCATTGCCCAGACCCATTATATTCATGATTTTGCTGCCTTGATGCACAGGGACAACTTCTATGCCATGCAGGCACACCCTGAGAAAAGCGGTAAAGTTGGAGAGAGGATATTGGAGAATTTTCTTTCGAAGACGTGAGTCGCTAGACATGAGACGTGAGACAAAAGAATCGAGAGCCGAGATGCGAGAGCCGAGATTAGGACAATGTAACCTTTGAGGTCTTTTTTGACTTCGAAGGTTTAGCTGGAGATATTAGCTATTATGCGAGAAGGGAAGACACTAAAGAAGATAGGATATAATAAGGCATTAACTATTAAGAAAGACCTTTCCTTGTCATGTCGACGGCAGGAGACATCTATAAAGACGCCTAACAATAGATTTAAGAATTAAGAAAAAAGAAGCGAGGCGAGATGCGATAATCAAGTCCAAAGAAATTACAGCAAGTCTCTCCAATACAAAAAGTCAAACTTCGGTCTTCGGTCTCCCGTCTTCCGTCTCCCGTCCCAAACATCGGTCATCGGTCATCCAACATTGGTCATAAATAATAAAACCACATTACAATAAAAAATGCAAATCATTCCAGCAATAGATATCATCGGCGGAAAATGTGTTCGCCTTACCCAAGGGGATTATGGACAAAAGAAAGAATACCATGATTCTCCATTGGTCATGGCCAAGCGTTTTGAAGATGCGGGGATAAAGAGATTGCACTTGGTGGACCTTGATGGTGCTAAAGCCAAGAAAATAATAAACCATGAGGTCCTGAAAACTTTAGCACGTGAAACCTCACTTCAAATTGATTTTGGTGGTGGAGTGCAATCAGAAGAAGATATTGAATTGGCGTTTGATTTGGGTGCGCATCAAGTGACAGGTGGAAGTGTCGCAATCAAAAATCCTGTATTATTTGATTCATGGGTCAAAAAATACAAAGGAGAAAGGATTATTTTGGGAGCGGATGCCAAAGATAGAAAAATAGCTATTTCAGGTTGGGAGGAAACCACAGCTGTTGACCTGATTGATTTCATCAAAGATCACTATGCCAATGGAATAAAATATGTGATCTGTACGGATGTTGCCAAGGATGGTTTGCTTCAGGGGCCTTCGTTGGAATTATACCGTGATATCTTATCCGAGATTTCTGAAATCAATTTGATTGCAAGTGGTGGAGTGGCAGGGATAAAGGACCTTGAAGAACTTCAGAAATTGGGTGTGTATGGTGCCATAGTCGGGAAGGCTTATTATGAAGGAAGAATTTCTTTGGAAGAATTAGGAATTTTTGTCAGATAAATAGTTGCTGTTTTTAATTTTATTCCCAAATTAGTTTCAAAGTTTTAAAACCATTTTCCAACTTTTAAGAAAAAATACTTTAATTATTCAAATTAAAAAACAAAAATCATGAAAAGCCTGCTTACGATCCTTGCGTTTATTTTCTCATTACATTTCGCTTTTGGCCAAACGGCTGAGAGTTTTCATGCAAAAGAAGAAGTAGAGGGATGTTATAATGACTATTACACAGCCTTCACTGAAAGAGGTGCAAATCCCGTAACAGATGGCCAGCATGATGTGGTCATTTCAGTTATCCACCAAGGAAAAAGTGAATGCTATTTCGGGAAAGCCACTGTTAAAGATGGCAAATTTGTCAATCCTGTTACTATCCAGAAAGATGACATGTCATTCGTTCCTTTAAATACGATATTTAAAAGCTTGGATCCCAGCTGGCTTGAAGAGCAAGACAAAGCTACTCTCAATGATATTACAGATGGAATGACCAATATGTTTTTGACTAAAGATCAATATGAGTTGAGGATGTTTTTTTACACTTTCGTACATTCCAAACCAAGGGCAAATAGAAAAGCACCTCCTGCTGATGTATTGCTGAAAAAGTAAATCTGGTAGTTAAAACTCAAAAAAATAATTTCCCTGCCTCATAAATAGAATTGAGAGGCAGGGATTTTTTGTTTTAATTCTTTTCTATTTTTTGATATGAAGCTAAAACTCCCCGAACCATGGCTGCTGAGAAACCCTGATGCTCCATTTCATTGAGTCCGACAATAGTGCATCCTTTGGGGGTTGTTACTTTGTCAATGGCTTCTTCAGGATGGATGTTTTTTTGGATCATCAATTCCGCCGCACCTTTTACAGTTTGGTTCACGATTTTGCTTGCTGTCTTGGCATCAAATCCAATCTGTATCCCACCCTGAATCATGGCTCGCATAAATCTCAAAACATAAGCAATTCCACAGGCACCAAGGACTGTGGCCGCTTCCATCAGGTTTTCATCTATAGTAATACTGAAACCAACACTGTTGAATAAATCCTTGACTTGGGATTCAGTGGTATCAGTGATATTTCTACCGCAGATGCAGGTCACGGATTCGCGGATATCGGCAGCAATATTGGGCATTGCCCTAAATGCAGTAGTCTTGGGATCTATTTCCTGGTATATTTCATCCAATGTAATTCCCGTCGCGACTGAAACAATAATTTGTTTTTTTGGATCAAGTACCGGCTTGATTTCTTTCAAAATTGAGGCCACATTATACGGCTTCACTCCTAAGATAACTATGTCCGCTTCTTTGGCAGCAATCAGATTATCCGAATGCACCCGCACCCCTTTATCTTGAAGGTACAGGATATTGGCTGGATTTCTTTTGGTGACGTGGAGGTATTGAGGTAAAAAGTCAGCTTGCTCCAGTAGGCCATTTGCTATGGATGTTCCGAGATTTCCGCAACCAATGATCGCGATTCTGATATCTTTCAACATGTTATATATTTTGTATAGACGGTTTAATATCCTAAAGGTAAAAGTAATGCTTGTTTTTTTTAAATTTTCATCCAACCCAAAGCAATAAAAAGTTAACTTTGGCATTTTAAAAACAAAAAACTGCATGCCAAAATTAATCCGTGTAACCACTGTGCCAATTTCCCTCAAGCTTCTTTTAGCTGGTCAAATGAAATATATGAAGGAAGCAGGTTGGGATGTTCTCATGGTCAGTGCAGATGGGAAAGAAATCAATGAAATTGAAAAAAGGGAGGGCTGCACCCACTATACCATACCGTTCACCAGAAAAATAACTCCCTTACATGATATTGTATGTCTTTGGAAATTATATGGTTTGTTCAAAAAAGAAAAACCTGATATTGTCCATTCCCATACACCCAAAGCTGGACTTTTATCTATGTGGGCGGCTAAATTGGCCGGAGTGAAAGTAAGAATCCATACCGTAGCAGGATTGCCCTATATGGTTGCCGAAAAGCAGAAAAAAAGCCTTTTGGTTCAAATGGAGAAATCAACCTATGCCTCTGCTACAGAGGTATGGCCTAACTCCAATTCCCTTAGAGAGTTTATTATCAAAGAAGGATTGGCAGAACCTGAAAAACTAAAAGTGATAGGAGAGGGGTCTTCCAATGGTATAGACCTTAAAAAATTCAATAGAAATTCTTTGAAAGAAAATCACTTGGTGG
>CAZLJT010000172.1:0-2458 GCA_964559905.1 uncultured Aquiflexum sp. | reverse complement strand
ATGCCTTCTGACAATGATTTCATTATTTTGGCAATAGGCAGATTGGTCAAAGATAAAGGGATCGAGGAATTGGTTCAGGCTTTTGTCGGTTCCAAACTGGCTGATAGGGCAAAATTGGTGCTATTAGGTTCTTTTGAACAGGATTTAAATCCGCTTGACCAAGAGGTAGTGAGAAAAATTCAGGATCATCCAAGGATAGTCCAAATAGAATGGACAGATCATGTGGCGCATTATGTGGCTTTGGCTGATGTCCTTGTTCACGCTTCCCATAGAGAAGGATTTCCAAATGTGCTTCTTGAAGCCGGTGCTATGCAGGTACCCATAATCTGTTCTGATATTATCGGTAATTTGGATATCGTAACCAATAAAAGGACCGGCTTGGTCTTTCCTGTCAAAAACACTGATGTTTTAAAAGATGCATTGGAGTTTGCGTATGTAAAAAGGGACTATATGCAATCATTGGCAGATAATCTTTTTGATGAGGTTGCCACAAAATACGAAAGAGGGAAAATGCATCATTTGATTTTAGAAGAGTACAATAAATATGTGCCTCAAGAAAAAATCGAGATGAAATAATTGGTTTTCTTCAAAATTAAATAAAGATTTGGGTTACATATTTTGAAATTATTTGTTTTTTTGGTTTTTCAATTTTAATAAGAAAAGATGAAATATCTTGTTACCGGTACGGCCGGATTTATAGGCTTTCACGTCGCCCAATATCTATTAAAAAGAGGTGATGCTGTTGTTGGTCTGGATGTGATCAATGACTATTATGATGTCAATCTAAAATACAGGAGGTTAGAAGAGTGCGGAATTGAAAAAAGTCAAATTTCTTTGGGAGAAGCGGTTCATTCCAATAAATACGAAGCCTACACTTTTTATCAAATGGATCTCTCTGATAAAGAGACCATGATGGCAATATTTGAAAAAGAGAAAGTGGATGTGGTCATCAATCTTGCTGCCCAAGCAGGGGTAAGGTATTCATTGACCAACCCTGATGTATATATTCAGGCCAATATTCAAGGGTTTTTGAATATTTTGGAAGCCTGCCGTGCCTATCCTGTCAAGCATTTGGTGTATGCTTCTTCCAGTTCCGTTTATGGTGCCAATACCAAAATGCCTTTTGCGACCAACCATAATATTGACCATCCGGTAAGTTTGTATGCCGCCACCAAAAAAGCCAATGAATTAATGGCCCATACCTATAGCCATCTCTTTAACATTCCTACTACTGGCTTGAGGTTTTTCACTGTTTATGGACCTTGGGGCAGACCCGATATGGCTTTGTTCTTATTCATAGAGGCCATCAAAAAAGATGAACCGATACAGGTATTCAATCATGGTAAAATGAAAAGAGATTTTACCTATATCGATGACATTGTAGAAGGTATCATCCGAGTGGCTGATAGACCTGCCAAGCCAAATCCAGATTGGACAGGGGACAATCCCGAACCAGGAAGTTCCTATGCCCCTTTCAAAGTTTACAACATCGGTAATTCCAATCCTGTGGAGTTGATGGATTATATTGGAGCTTTGGAGAAAGCATTGGGTAAAACAGCAAAGAAAAATATGTTGCCTTTACAACAAGGTGATGTACCGGCCACCTATGCCGACGTCACTGACCTGAAAAGAGATACCGGTTACCAGCCCAATACCTCTGTCGAAGATGGGGTAGCTAAGTTTGTGGCTTGGTACAATGAGTTTTACGGGAAATAAAGTTGGCCTAGAAAATCCTTATTTCTACTATTCTTGAAATAAAATTGATTTATCGAAAAATCAATCTGTTAAAGCGTACATCTATTTCCAATTTTCCAATCTTTCAATTTTTAAATTTAATGATGAAAAAAAATATTCTGATCACAGGTGGGGCAGGATTTATAGGCTGTCATGTAGTTAAGCTTTTTGTGGAGAAATATCCTGATTACAATATCATAAACCTCGATTGCCTGACCTATGCAGGGAATTTGGAGAACCTGAGAGAAATTGAAGCTATTCCAAATTACTTTTTCGAGAAAGTGAACCTATTGGATGTTCCTGAATTGGAAGCCGTATTTGCAAAATATGCAGTTACTGATGTTATTCATTTAGCAGCTGAATCCCACGTGGACAGGTCTATAACTGATCCTTTGGCTTTTGTAAAAACCAATGTGATCGGTACGGTAAATTTGCTGAATGCGGCAAAAGCTTATTGGGGAGATTTGGAAAATCATCTTTTCTACCATATTTCCACGGATGAGGTATATGGTTCTTTGGAAGACGGTGGTTTCTTTACCGAGACTACCCCTTACGATCCGCAATCTCCATATTCTGCATCCAAAGCCTCTTCGGATCATTTTGTAAGGGCTTATGCCAATACGTATAAAATGAAAACCGTCATTACCAATTGCTCCAACAATTACGGTCCGAATCAATTCCCTGAGAAATTGATCCCACTTTGTATCCACAACATCAAAAACAA
>CAZLJT010000171.1:0-7761 GCA_964559905.1 uncultured Aquiflexum sp. | reverse complement strand
AAGGTGCTGATGGATGATCTGAAAATTTCTGGGGGGCAACCAGCCAACTTACTGTCGGTAGTTTTCCTTCCTTCACATCTTTTCGAAACTGATGTAGGATATCGCCTTTTGGAATTTTGGTTTTGAATTTTTCACCATCCTTTTCATACTCCATCCACTCTGTATCATGAAAATGTGGGTCAGCATTATTAATTGTAAAAGCTTTTTGGTGAAGATTTTTTTCTGTTTCAGAGAGTTTCTCAAAGTTATCGGGATGGTATTTGACCAAAGCATCACGCACGTAGGCCAGTTTGCCCTTGTTTTCTGCCAATCCTTTTTCTTGTCCCTCTGTAGGATTGGATTTTATTTCTTGCTCCAATTCGAAAATGGCCTGAACCAATTCTTTTTCGGCCTTTTGCAAAATTGGATAATGGCTTTTGGCAAACCTCACATGATATTGCTTGAACCATTCCAGGTTATTGTCCGTGAAATTTGCCAATAGGCTTTCATCTTCTCCTTCCAAACCTGAAGAAAGACTGATTTCATTCTGGTAAACCCTCCATGAAACACCGTTTTCCTCCAATCTTTCAGGGTAAGTCTTCCAATCCACTTCTCTGTTATATGTCGCTTCGGAATTTCTAACCACCGAAAAACCTGTTTTTGGATCTCTGCTTTTGCCTGTCCAAAAATACATACGGTTGGTAGTGGTACCGGTCAGTGCGGAACAAAAATGCTGGTCGCAGACCGTAAATGCATCAGCCAAGGCATAATAAAAAGGAATATCCTCTCGTGTATAGTAACCCATGGTCAGAGGGACATGACTGAATTTTTTGGTTCCAGGACGCTTGGATTCAATCCACCCATCGTACTTCCCTTCATTACGGGCATCTACCTGATTTTCCCATGAGTGAGGTATATCTTTCATCCAAGTTGCTTTCGTGTTTTTGATATCCAAATGAAAAGGCTTAAAGATATTCCCTTCATTATCTTTTTGCAGCCAAACCGGCAATCCGTCCTGTAACCTGATTGCCCTTGGGTCATTGAATCCCCTCACCCCTTGAAGTGAACCCAAGGCATGGTCAAAAGACCTGTTTTCCTGCATCAGAAAAACGACATGTTCTGCATCAAAAAAAGTACTTCCCTTTTCTGGGCTAATGGCCATGGCTTTTTGAATAGCCTGAGGGATTCCTCCCCAAAGTGCCATCCCCCCTGAAAAAATCGTTGCTTGTTTTAGAAATTCTCTCCGATTGGTTTTCATAGATATTATATTCAACAAACCTGCCTACCCTTTAAAAAAAGGCAGGCAGGGAATGTGGTTTTAATTTTTACATCATTTTGCTACATCCCACCAAACACGGGTGAGTATATTGTCTGCGCCTTGCCGGGCGATGGCTGCATTATAATTATCCTCATTTAGTGCTTGGACAGAAGATGGATACATAAATCTTCGCGGTACCTCAGTTTCAAAAGCGGCTGGTCCGGGGAATATTTCAGGATAACCTGTCCTTCTCCAATCATACCAGTTTTCCAACCCGCTAAAGAATAAAGATAACCATTTTTGGGTACCTATTTTTTCAAATTTTTCTTCTTGTGTTCCAGTATAGGCTACTTTTTCCTGACCTAAGTATTCATCGCCAATTACCAATCTATCTGCGATTTGTGGAAGATTGACCAATCTATACCTTGACTCATAGTATTCAAATGAGGATTGAACACCTTTGAGATAATATTCTTCAGCAGATCCTGTATTGATAAATCCCCTTTCTCTAGCTTCGGCAAGGATAAATTGAAGTTCCGAATAATTCATCAATATCGTTTGATATCCGATTGGATTGGCTAGCGGGGTACATTGATTGCAAGACCATAAAAATCCCACCCTCGAAATGAAATTGGAACCGCCTCTTGCAGGATCTCCTGAAGGGGAATATTGTAAAGCCTCTTCATCCGATAATCCATTCGGAACACCTGCATAGTCCTCAGGGTCTCCTATGATACCTGCCCCCGAATCATTTGTAGGTTGGGCATAAGCAAAAAGTCTTGGATCATTTAGGTCTTTCAATGCACTTTCCATGTTTCTGCTAAGCCTATATTCATCAAACGAACCGGATCTTGTGGTATATAGATCATGTTGATTGGGAACATCCGGCAGGTGCTGAAGTACAGCATGGTCATTATTGCCTGTGAAAATAGGGAACTGATTTGGATTGGAGAGTATTTGTTGCATTTCTGTCGATGGGTCTTTTCTTAGAGAAATCCTTAAAAGAACCCTTAGTCGGAGGGAATTGGCAAATTTTTTCCATTTGGAGATGTCACCATTAAAAATAATGTCTCCTCTGACAGCCTCATTACTGGAACCCAATAAGTCGTTGGCTTCTCTCAATTCTTTAAGAATCCCTTCATAAATAGCTTCCTGACTTTCAAAAACCGGATAATTGACACCTTCTTTTGCCAAGGTAGCTTCGGAATAAGGCAATTCTCCATAAGCATCTGTCATAAAAGAAAACTGAAATGCCCTTAGCACTTTGGCTATCCCTATATAGTTGTTCTGTCCCAAAGGTTCAGAAATCAGAATGATGTTGTTCAGATCTCTCATGGAATTGTAATAAGTGCCATAAGGATTGCCAAATGGACCCCAGTTGTAGCGGTCTTCATTGGTGAACTGGATTTTTGCTGTGTATTGCATCACCACGTTTCCGATTCCCCATGCCTGTCCCGCAACCTGTCCTGCAGTACTTCTCATGACTGTTGGCAAGAGAAGAGAGGAAGGGACGAGTTCAGGAGAATTTGGATTGGAATTGATCTCCTCAAAATCCTCCGTGCAAGAAGTAAACCAACCTACCTGTAAGGCAAGGATGGCAATTAAGATATTTTTAATATTTGATTTCATGATAGTATTAGTCAATGGGTTGTTGGATTAAAACTTAACATTCAGGTTGAAACCGAAACTTCTGGTAGATGGGAATGCCATGTTTTCAATTCCAGGCTGAAGGGTTCCACCTGACATGGACAAAGTTTCAGGATCGAAGTGGGGATTTTCTGTCCACAAGGCAAGATTTCTACCTACAAGGGATAATCTCACATCTTCAATCGGCAGCCCACCAAACCATTTTCTCGGCAGATTATATCCAAAAATGATTTCCCTTAACTTGATGTATGAAGCATCATATTTAGCAGCTTCCACATTGTTTCTTTCATAGAATCTGTTGTGCCAGTTTCTTGAGGTTATTTTTACATCATTTGGTCTGAAAGTTCCGTCACCGTTTGAGATTACTCCGGGGCTGATTATGCCATTTCCTTCTAAAGAAAGGTCATATCCATTTTCCCTGCCCAAGAGAGTTTCTTCCAATTGACCTGATGTACTACCGATGGTTTTAGTCCTTGAAACTACTATTCCACCATATCGGATATCGAAGAGAAAGCCAAAGGAGAAGTTTTTATAAGTAAAATTATTCTGTATACCTAGCATCCAATCAGGGTTATAATTTCCTTGAAGTTTTAATTCAGGATCCCGAAGGGGAGTTCCGGTGGCATTATGAATAATTTCACCAAAGAAAGGACTGCTTGGGTCTTCGACTCTGGCAAAGCCAACCCCATAAATATTACCCATTCTTTCTCCTATTCTTGCTTGAACAAAAGCGCCGTTTCTTTCAGTAAGGGTATAAGTATCCAATCCTTCTGTCAATTCAATTACTTTACCTCTGTTTCTGGAGAAGTTGGCAATCACATCCCACCTAAAGCCATTGTCTCTTTTAATAGGGTTGGCCAAAGCAACAATCTCTATTCCCTGATTTTGGATTTTACCGGCGTTGATGATCCGACTGTTATATCCTGTCGCAATATCCAAGGTAATCGGTATGATCTGATCCCTGGTGACATTGTTATAATAAGTGAAATCCAAACCAAATCTTCCTTCAAAAAATCTCAGATCCAAGCCGAATTCAGTTGAGGCAGTTCTTTCCGGTCTCAATTCAGCATTTGACAGCACAGATGATTCTGATTTTGCCTGGTCACTTCCCCAGGCTATTTGATTGTTGAAGACATTTGTAAGTGAAAAAGGACTGGTATCATTTCCGACTTCTGCATAGGCTGCCCGGGCTTTGATCAGGTTGATATTTCTTGGCAGATCAATCATGTCTGATACAATGGCACTCAAAGTAACAGAAGGATAGAAATAGGAATTGTTGTTTACAGGTAGCGTTGAGGACCAGTCATTTCTTCCGGTGATATCCAAAAACAGTATGTTCTTATAGCCGACCTGACCAAATCCATAAAGTGAGTTGATTTTCTTCTTACTGTTGAATTGCTCAGACTGAAGGGCTACGGCTGTGTTGGTAAAATTATAAATTCCAGGAATCAACAATTCAGGAGCAATGACCTGTAAGAATCTGTTTTCTTGGGACATTAAGTTACCCCCCAAAGCAATATTATAGCTCCAAGTAGGGTTACCTGTTTCCGAGTAGGAGAGGAGGAAGTCAGAGTTTCTTTCATTAAAGAAAACATTATCTTCTCTATAGTTACCTCTTGGGAACCTTTGGGTGGAAAATGCCCTTTTTCTGTCCCTTAACTCATTATAATTGTCCAAACCAGTTCGCAACATCAAATTCAGTTTGTCAGTAATTTTATAATTCAGCATTACGTTACCAAATACCCTGTTTTTTTGTTGGCCATTGGTATTTTCATAAACAGTGAAATAAGGATTGTCATGGTAGTTGTAATTGTAATTGAATTGCTGAACATCTTCCAATCCCGGCATCCAATAGTCTCTCAAATTATTGGTATTGATCTGGCGTCCGTACCAAATCCATAGATACATTAGGTTTTCTGTACCATAACTGATATTCGGTCTATTGCCTGAACTTGAGTTTTGGTAATTAACAGTTGTATTCAAAGTCAGTTTTTCAGGCACTATATTGATTCCTGTGCTTAACGAGAGGGTGTTTCTTTTGAGATCGGTATTCGGAACGATGCCTTTCTGGTCAAGATTTGTCCACGAAAATCTCACATTTGCTTTTTCATTATCTCCTGCGATGGAGACATTGTTAGCCAATGTTACTCCTGTTCTGAAAAAATCATTGATGTTATCTGGCTGGGGAACCCAAGGAGTGGCATTGATCGTGCTTCCTGCGGGAGCATTCAAGTCACCTCCTCTGAAACCTGCAACATTCCTTGGAGAATCAAATTGAGGGATCAATAAACCCTGATTCATGTCAGGACCCCAACTTTCGTCCACCCCATCTGCAATACCTGCTCCTGCACCATTGACAAATTCGAATTGACCATTGTTTCCTTGTCCATATCTATCCTGCCATTGGGGCATGACAAGAGGATTTTCAAAAGTTGTATTGGAATTGATCGAGATCCCCAAACCTTTCTTTCCTTTACCGGTCTTCGTGGTAATCAAAATCGCACCATTTGCTGCACGAGAACCATATAATGCTGCCGCCGCAGGACCTTTCAATACGGTCATGGAGGCTATATCGTCTGGGTTGATCTCTCCTGCTGAATTACCATAATCCACTTCCAAACCACCTCTTCCCGATGAGCCAACAATATTGTTGCTGATAGGGATGCCATCAACAACAAAGAGGGGTTGGTTAGCATTGATATTCAGAGAAGACTCTCCACGAATGGTCACTCTCGTTGAACCTCCTATGCCGCTTGAGCCGTTTGTTACATTTACCCCCGCCACTCGGCCACTGAGAGAATTGAGTACATTGGTTTCTCTGGCTTCCGTGAATCTGTCACCATCTACAGTCTGAACTGCGTAACCCAAGGCTTTGGCATCTCTTTCCATACCCAAGGCAGTCACCACTATTTCATTCATTTCAAAACCTTCTTGTAAGGTCACATTGATGATGTTGGAATTGCCTACTACTCTGTCCAACTTTTCAAATCCGATGTAGGAAAAAGAAAGGGTGTCGGATGAATTGGCCATGATATTGAACATACCGTTCAAATCGGCTACTGTACCACGAGTGGTACCTTTGATTAGGACACTTGTTCCTGGGAGCGGTTGACCGGTTTGGTCTGAAATTTTTCCTTCCACCCTTCTTTCTTGGGCAAAGGCTGATAGCGCAAACCCTATCCATAAGGTTAGCAGCCATCCTACTCTTTTTGTTGTTGAGGTTTTCATTTGATTGTAGAAATGTGTAATGGCGTTTTGTTTAAAAGTTTTACCAAAGCTAAACTTTTGAAAATCAGATGGGGTTAATAAAAAGTTAAGTTAAAGTGAATTATCTTAATGTTAAATTCTCTAAAATACCTTAAATACGCTTTATAGACTATTTATTGTCTTAACATCTATCTCGTATATTTACCTTATGTTTATAAATGGTTAGGAATTTATTAAGTTAAAAAGTATATAAATAGTAAACATTTAAAATTTAAAAATATGATAAAAACAATTTGGATGATAAGAAATATTCAGTTATTTGGAGCCTTGTCTTTTGAACCCTCTGTTATTCCAAAGGCTTCATGAAAAAAGATATTTTTTTAGAATTAGCTTCTTTTATAATAACGATTTACTGGATTTGTCAGATAAACTGAATTAAATTGAAATCGGAAAGATGGAATGGAAACAATCTTTTATATTGTGATAATATGGAATTTATAGACTATTACAGGATTCTGGAAATTGATAAAAAGGCTTCGGCAGATGACATCAAAAAAGCCTACAGGAAGTTGGCCCGAAAATACCATCCTGACCTGAACCCAAATGACAAGGAAGCAGAGACCAAATTCAAGCAGATCAATGAAGCCAATGAGGTGCTGAGTGATCCGGAAAAAAGGAAAAAATATGATCAGTATGGCAAGGATTGGAAGCATGCTGAGGAGTTTGAGAGAAATAGTCGCAGGCAATCACGCCCAAGTGGGCAGGGCGGTAGCAGGGCCTATTCAGGCCATTTTACAGAAGAGGATTTTTCTGATTTTTTCAGTTCCATGTTTGGAGGAGGTGCATCAGGAGGTTTCCAAAGTTCAGGTAGAGAAGGGGTAAGGTACAAAGGGGCTGATTATAAGGCAGAATTACATTTGAAGCTTTCGGATGTGTATAAGACGCATAAGCAGACGCTGACGGTAGATGGCAAAAATATCCGTCTCACCATTCAGGCGGGAGTGGAAGACGGGCAAACCATTAAAATCCGAGGCTATGGTGGTGAGGGTATTAACGGTGGACCGAAGGGAGATCTGTATATTTCCTTTGTGATTCAAAATGATACTGAGTTTATGAGGGAGGGAAATGATTTGTACAAAAAGATCGAAGTGGATCTTTATACGGCAGTTTTGGGAGGAGAAATCATAGTCCCTACCATGGATGGCAAGGTGAAGCTTAAAGTTAGCCCAGGCACCCAAAACGATACCAAGGTAAGGCTGAAGGGGAAAGGTTTTCCTGTGTACAGGCAGGAAGGGAAATTTGGAGATCTGTATATCACCTATCAGGTGGAGGTTCCCAAATCGTTGTCAGAAAAAGAAAAGGAATTGTTCACAAAACTGTCAAAAATCAGAAATCATGGAAGAGACTAAATATATTGCCATCTCCACTTTTTGCCAATATCACCATATTGAGTCAAAGCTGATATTTACTTTTCAAGAATTGGGATTGGTCGAAGTCGTAGAAGAGGAATCAGAATTTTATCTGGAAGAAGAGAAACTTGGCCAATTGGAACGGATGGTCCGGCTGTACAAGGATTTGGAACTCAGCCCAAATGGTGTAGAGGTCGTGGTCGGGCTTTTGGAGAAAGTTGAAAAATTAGCAATTTTTCGTTGTATCGCTTTGGAATCTAT